>MZXQ01000287.1:8127-11662 GCA_002926195.1 Candidatus Methanomarinus sp. HR1
GTCAAGTTCATTAGACGATTCTATTATAGTATACTTGATCTTCGATGCATCAAGTATCAGGGGCAAAACCTGGCCCAAAGGCAACTGAGCCGGGATCTTTTCTTTATATACACCCCTCCAGCTTGCTATTATGGGTAATGGTATCTGATATACGAAATTCAATGACAACAGTGCATTAAGCATATTGCCCAGACCAGTACTCTGAATGATCATAACAGGCCGACCCCCGCCTAAATAGCAGCCGGCACAGATGCCAATACCATTTTCTTCCCGCGTCAACTTAATAGTGGGAAATTTGCGCTCGATCAGTGGAAGCAGTCGTTTCAACCTGTCACAAGGCAGTACAGCAGCTAAGTCTATCTTCTGTGATCGTAATATTTCAATTACCTGCTCTTCCGGAGAGAGCCTGTACATAAGTTAAAAAAAATTAATAGAGAACGTACCTGTAAAGGTACGTTCTAACAGTTATATTCGTTCTACATCATCCCTGGTGGCATNNGGTGGCATTCCACCAGGTGGCATTCCAGGTTCGCCGCCGCCTGAAGATGCAATTACATCATCAATCCGTAGTATCATAACAGCCGATTCAGTAGCACTATCTATAGCCTGTGTTTTAACTCTGAGAGGCTCTACCACACCATTTTCCAGCATATCAATGACAGTTCCGGTATATACATCAAGACCAGCGTTCTTTTTACCTTTTTCATGCTGCGATCTCAGTTCTACCAGCATATCAATCGGGTCCAGTCCTGCATTTTCAGCAAGTGTACGGGGTATGACCTCAAGTGCATCTGCAAATTTGCTTGCTGCTAATTGCTCCCTGCCCTTTAATGTAGCTGCATATTCCCTGAGTCGCAGGGATAGTTCTACTTCAGGACTTCCGCCGCCTGCTACTAATTTTTCATCCTCTATTACGACACCTACCACACGCAGTGCATCTTCAAGGGCACGTTCTAAGCTGTCTACTACATGCTCAGTCCCGCCCCGGATCACCAAACTTACTGCCTTCGGGTTATCGCAACCTGTGATGTATAGCATATTATCCACGCCGATCTTCTTTTCTTCTGCCAGATCAGCCATCCCAATATCAGATTCGGATATTTCATCTACGTTGGAGATCACAGCAGCACCACATGCACGGGATAATTTTTCAATATCGCTTTTCTTAACACGCCTGATCGCCAGTATACCGGCCTTTGATAAATAATGCTGGGCCATGTCATCAATACCTTTTTGACAGACGACCACGTTAGCGCCACTGGTAATGATTTTATCCACCATGTCTTTAAGCATCTTCTCTTCCTGATCAAGGAATAATTGTAACTGATCAGGAGAAGTTATACTGATCTCTGCATCTACTTCGGTCTTCTTGAATTCCACAGCTTCACTGATCAATGCGATTTTAGCACCTTTAACCAGTTTGGGCATATTGGGATGAACGCGTTCCTTATCAATAACCATGCCTTCAATGAGCTCTGAATCCTCTATACTGCCGCCTACCTTTTTCTCGACCTTGATATTATTAATATCCACTACCTTCTTACCTGCTTCTTCCTCTACAACTTGTTTTACCGCTTTGACCACAAGTTTCGCAAGTTTATCTTTCGAACTTTCTGCGCCTTTGCCAGTCATGGCTGTAATTGCGATCTTTTCCAGCATTTCTTCATCGTTTTCATTCACAGATATCTCAATAGTCTTAAGTATCTCTGCTGTTTTCTCAGCTGCCAGTCTATATCCACTGGCAATGATTGTGGAATGTACATCCTGCTCTATCAGATCTTCTGCAACCTTTAAAAGTTCTCCTGCAAGAACTGCAGCAGTAGTAGTACCATCGCCCACTTCATCGTCCTGGGTTTTGGCTACTTCCACCATCATCTTGGCTGCAGGATGTTCGATATCCATCTCTCGTAATATAGTAACCCCGTCATTAGTAATTACCACATCACCCAAACTGTCCACAAGCATTTTATCCATGCCCTTTGGACCTAGTGTAGTTCTTACAGCATTAGCTACTGCTTTAGCTGCCATGATGTTATTATTTTGAGCTTCTTTGCCTCTGGAACGTTCGGTTCCTTCCCGTAAAATAAATATCGGCTGTCCACCTAGTTGTGCTGCCATAGTTTAACTTAGCCTCCTTAGTAATTTCAATGATGATGAGTGTTTGTAGTTCTATAAATAACTTTCCGTTAATTTTTATGTAAAAGCATCAATAGTATTATTGTATAATATTTCAATATGACATATCAATGTCCAGAGTTGCAGTTGGAGGTACTTTTTTTCCCATTCATGACGGGCACCATGCCCTGCTTGCCAGAGCTTACCAGTTAAGCAAAGGAGGCATCCTATTGATAGGCATAACCTCGGATGCGATGGCAAGAAAAAAATATCATGAAATTGATGATTACAGTAAAAGAGCCGGAAATATTATTAAATTCATGCTGAAGGAGTTTGATACCAGACCAACTGTCGTTATATTAGAGGACCCTTTCGGCCCTACCATAACTGAAGATTTTGATTATCTTATAGTTTCCCCTGAGACAGAATCCATAGGCAGTATGATCAACCAGCAGCGTATCCGGCTTGGCCGAACTCCTATTAAGATTGAACGCGTAGCATATGTTCTTGCATGGGATGGTAAACCCATATCTTCTACCAGAATATTAAATAATGAAATAGATATTCATGGCAATCCGTTATCACACCGATAATAATATTTACTTTGTGTGTATCTTGTTGGATAATTTATATAAATAATCTCATAACATTTCATATCATACGAGGCGTAAATAATGTCAGAGAACCAACTTCCAAAAGAATATGATCCGCTAACAATCGAACCCAAATGGATGGAGAGTTGGAAAGACTCAATGTATCATTTTGACTGGAATTCGGATAGACCTCAATATATTATCGACACTCCCCCTCCATATCCTACAGGTAATTTTCATATAGGCAATGCTTTGAACTGGTGTTATATCGATTTTGCTGCCAGATACAAACGAATGAGGAATTATAATGTAATGTTCCCGCAGGGCTGGGACTGTCACGGTCTGCCTACTGAGGTCAAAGTAGAGGAGATTCATGATATTACTAAAAACCAGGTGCCTCGTGCTGAATTTAGAAAGATGTGTGAAGAACTTACTGCACAAAATATAGAAAAGATGCGTAATACTATGAAGCGTCTGGCTTTTAGTATTGACTGGAGTAACGAATACATCACCATGAAGCCTGAGTACTATGGCAAGACCCAGCATTCCTTTATTCAAATGCATAACTCAGGCCTGATATATCAATCGGATCATCCTGTCAACTGGTGTCCCAGATGTGAGACTGCTATTGCCTTTGCTGAAGTAGAATATGATTCCAGACAGACTACTTTGAATTATTTTCATTTTGATAAACTGGATGTAGCTACTACCAGACCGGAACTGCTGGCAGCCTGCGTTGCAGTAGCTGTGAGTCCACAGGATGAAAGATATAAGCAATATATCGGACATGAGATTAAAGTCCCTATCTTTGACCATATGGTGCCTAT
>MZXQ01000287.1:11670-15109 GCA_002926195.1 Candidatus Methanomarinus sp. HR1
ACCTGCCCTTACGCAGGGCCATTGATAGAAACGGTAAGATGACCTCTGTTACCGGGAAGTATGAAGGCATGTCTATTTCCGAATGTAAGGATGCGATCACCAGGGATATGAAAGATGAAGGGATCATCTACAAACAAGAACCCCTTGACCAGAATGTAGGACTTTGCTGGCGTTGTAGTACCCCCATAGAGATCATGTCTGAGAAGCAGTGGTTCGTGAAAATAGATGCTGAAGATATTATTTCAAAATCATCACAGATAGAATGGGTGCCACCATATATGGAGATCAGACTAAAGAACTGGACAGGTACTATGGAATGGGACTGGTGTATCTCAAGACAGCGTATCTTTGCCACACCTATACCTGTGTGGTACTGCAACCAGTGCGGAGCTGTTAAAGTGGCAAAAGAAGAATGGCTACCGTTAGACCCTAATATATCCCAACCAGGTGATCCGTGTAAGTGTGGTTCAACTTCATTCTCACCTGAGGAAGATGTACTGGATACATGGATGGATTCATCCATCTCAGCCCTCCATGTAGCTGGCTGGCTATCAAGGGAAGACGTAAGACTTCCGACACAGATGAGACCGCAAGGCCACGATATCATAAGGACATGGGCCTTCTATACTATCCTGCGTTCCAGTGCTCTAACCGGACTTAGACCATGGGATTCCATTGTCGTTAACGGTATGGTGCTGGGGGAAGAAGGACAGAAGATGAGCAAGAGCCAGGGCAATATTGTCATGCCTGAAGAAGTGGTTATCAAATACGGTTCCGATGCCTTCAGGCAATGGGCTGCTATCGGAGGTGCTACCGGATCAGATATCATGTTCAGGTGGAAAGATGTAGTGGCAGGACACAGGTTCCAGCAAAAGATGTGGAGTATTGTCAGGTTCTGTATGCCTCATCTCGAAGGGTTTGAACCTAAGGAAGATACGGAGTATAGAATTATTGATAGATGGCTGCTTAGCAGACTCAATACTTTCATAGAGAATACCATTGTAAGTATGGATGCATACCAGTTTGATGAAACATTAAAAAATATCAGAAGTTTTACCTGGGAGATTCTGGCTGATAATTATATAGAACTCATAAAATCCAGACTATATGGAGATGATACCGGGGCCAGACAGGCTGCTCAACAGACACTATATATTACTATAGACACACTATCAAGGATACTGGCACCTTTTATGCCTTATTTTGCAGAAGAGGTATATTCATTATTTCATGAGCATTCAGTACATACCTCACAATGGCCCGAAATGGATAGATCCCGCGTTGATCCCGCAGTTGAGGTAAAAGGTGAGCAGGTAAAGGAGATCACAGCTGCTATCAGGCGGTTCAAGTCAAACAGAGGTATAGCGTTAAATGCCAGGCTCGGTAAAGTCAGGATATATGGTCAGGTCGAAGATATCTCAGATATTACAGGTACGGTTAATGCGGATGTAGATGTGATAGATGGCGATCCCGAGTTTGAATACACAGTATGTGGTATAAAACCTAATATGAATATTATAGGACCTAAGTATAAAAAGAAAGCGGGTGCCATTATTGGTGTGCTTGGATCTGTTGATCCCGAATCTATTGCAGATCAGGCGCAAGGAGGAATGATCTCAATTGATGTCAATGGTGAAGCAATAGTATTAGAACCTGAGGCAGTGACATTTGAGAAGGAGATCATGTCGCAAGGTCATTTAGTAGATGTGCTTGAGGTGGGGAATGTGAAGGTAGTAATTGAGAAGTAGGGAATTGTAATGGATTGATGGGAAATGTGTTTAATGACGTGTCGGATGAGAATGTTACATGTGGTTGTCTAATTTTATTGGTACAGAAGTTAGATTGACGCCATAGCTTCAGGAGAGTATCCTTTCCATTACCGTTTTATGCATTTGATGTATAATTTAAATAATTAGTTTATAAGTGATATCACATGGAAACCGAAACAATCACCGAATTAAAAAAAATTCGTGCAGACCTTGATCTCCTTACAAATCTGTACTCAAAACTCGTGGAAAAGCTAATCCCAGAAGAAGAACCTGAAGCTGAAGATTTAAAGGCAATACATAGCATTGATAAAATAGCTTCAGAATCAGAACTTCTAACGGTATTTGATGCATAACTTTTGAAATAAATATCGCATACGTAAAGGGAAGTTCAGGATAATTTATGAGGTCGTCTGGGAACAAAAATTAATTTTGATTCATAGAATAGATTTTAGAGGCGATGTCTATAAATAAGAATTATTAAGCAGTCTCTCACCTATGACGAAAACAAACCTAATCACCACACATCTGGCATACTAACTCATGTATACAACCTCCAGCCCGTGGATGCCTCGGACTTGCAGTCCGACGGTGGCGTGGCTATATATATCCTTTCTTATGCATCAGTTCAGCATTTAATACACTTGCACCTGCTGCCCCGCGGATAGTATTATGTCCCATCACAATATACCTTATTCCTGAACGGATCCTGCCCACAGATACACTCATACCTCTACCTGCATTCCTGTCCAGTCTGGGCTGGGGTCTATCCGGTTCATTCCGTACGATAATAACCTTTTCAGGTTCGGTGGGTAGATCAGATAATCCAGGATCAAAATTATTAAAAGCAACACTCACCTGCTCAGGAGATGGATCATCCTTCATCCCGGCCCATATTGCTTCTAAGTGCCCGTCCATTACCGGTACCCTATGACAGCTGGCACTNNAGGAGTTTTTTAGGTTCATTCTCAACTTTTTCTTCTTCACCGCCAATATAAGGAACTACGTTCTCAATGATGGACATAGAAGGAATTCCGTCATATCCGGCTCCTGATATAGCCTGCATGGATGCAATGGTTACCTTCTCGAGTCCGAACTGTAATAAAGGTTTTAATGTCACAGTAAACATGATAGTAGTACAGTTTGGATTGGTTACAATACATCCGTCCCAGCCCCTGTTATCTCGCTGGACATCTATCAGGCCCAGATGCTCCGGATTTACTTCAGGTATCATTAGCGGGACATCTGGTTCTTTACGAAATGCACCGGCATTGCTTGCTACAACATAACCTGCTTTTGCAAAATCAGCTTCTACTGTTTTTGCCAGATCAGCAGGCAGGGCAGAAAAAACCAGATCAGCATCAACTGAATTAACATCAACTGGTACTACTTCCGTATCTGCTGCTGCTTCAGGCATCTGGCTTTCGAGCCGCCAGTTAGCAGCATCACGGTATTTCTTTCCTGCTGAGCGTGAAGAAGCTGCAAGGGATGTTATCTCGAACCAGGGATGATCAGCCAGAGCTTCCACAAACCTCTGCCCGACAGCTCCGGTAGCACCAAGAACACCCACTTTTATAATTTCACTCATATAAATAGAATCCTCCTTTCAATCGATATTCGATTAATACATTATAATATATTGTATTAAATTTTTTAGAACAAAATCCTCCCTT
>MZXQ01000287.1:15120-15499 GCA_002926195.1 Candidatus Methanomarinus sp. HR1
GAAGATTAGAAAATGTGAACCAAGTGAGCATTTTCGATATATCAAGTTATACTTGATATACTAAAATAAAAAAGACAAGTAAACCTTTGCTAATGCTCGATTTACTTGAGATATATTCTCATAGAATATATACAGTAAAAAATCAAATTGTCAATTTCTTGTACTATCCAAAAGCTACTCTTTTATTGAAATAGCCTCAGTCGGACATGCGTCTACACACATTCCGCAGTCTGTACATTCATCTGCATTGACTACTGCTATATCATTATCATTCATTGTGATAGCTTCGGCAGGACATTCGTCCACGCATGTTCCGCATCCTGTACATTCATCAACATTTACTATTGCTGTCATATTTTTTTCACTCCTTATATTCCCG
>MZXQ01000287.1:15538-21063 GCA_002926195.1 Candidatus Methanomarinus sp. HR1
GTGATTTGTACGGGCATTTATGCGGCAGTACAGTACATTTAGGGGGTGGTGCCAGGGAAATCATCTATGATACAGGTTTTTTCGGACGTCCGAAAGACGACTACCTGGAATTGACCCTTATAGAATCAGTTTATTTACATTACAAGGGACGCATCACAGTCGAACTTGATGGCAAAGACCTTGATCTTGAGGACTTAATATATAAATCAAGCAGACGGATGGATAATTTTGAAGTTAAATACATAGTCTATAAAGACCTGCGTGAGAGAGGTTATTATATAAAACCGGGTGTAACTGATTTTAGAGTATATCCAAGAGGCGGCAGACCGGGCAGCACGCCGTCTAAGTACTTTGTACAGGCATTATCAGAACGACAGATACTGCCACTACCGCAGCTGATACGCCAGGTAGAGACTACAGATAACCTTAAAAAAGAAATGATACTGGCTGTAGTAGATGAAGAGAGTGATATCACCTTCTATAGTACAAAACTGCGCAGTATGAAGGGGGAAAGTAAAAAAATTTCACTCAATAATGATATAAGGGCTTCACTGTTAGAAGATAGAGTGATCGTATGGGATATACAGGAAACACAAAACCTTCACAACGAATTATTATATGGAAAACCGCTGGATGAAAAACGTCTCCATCTGTCGCTGATAGAAGCCGCTTATCTTCAGGTCAATGGTCTGATTATTATCAGGGATAGTAAAAAAGATGTAAAAAATAACATACTGGCACCGGATATATTTGCCGAACAGGCAGCCATTGTAGATCCTGATTTTCCATTAAAGCTGGCGGTTTATAAAGACCTTAGGGACCAGGGGATGGTAGTTAAGACCGGATACAAATTTGGGAGTCATTACCGTGTTTACAAGAAAGTAAATAGTAAATCCAAAATGAAACATTCCGAATTTTTAGTTCATGCAATAGATAATGATCATATTTTTAATCTTCCACAGCTTTCAAGGGCTGTACGTCTGGCTCATAGTGTAAGAAAGCAGATGATATTTGCCTGGAAAGCAGGAAATAATATCAGGTATCTGGAGATCGGGAGGATAAAGATGTGATAAACATATCAATAAGCCCGAAACATCCCGTAAGCATCATATCACCATGCGGTGCTGCGAAAAATATATCAAGATCAGATCCTTCCATAATCTGTCGGTTCGGGCCTGTGACTATTATTGATCTGACGTTCGTAGATCCTACAGCCTTTTTGATATGACATCCGTGCCCACCATCATCAAAAACTTCATTAAAAGTAAGTTTTCCGTCGCATAACCGCCTGATGTAATCATCCAGTTTAACAACATCCATCTGTCTGGTATGATGTTCAAACAGTGCAAGTATTCTATGCTGCGATACTACTGCAGCAAGAGTGTGACCATTGCCTACATTTACTATCACTACCGGATAGTCAATGACATCTGCAAGGGCACCACATATGGCTGCGGGACCGGTGTCCATGATCAGCACATTATTACTACCATTATTCAAGGTCTGCATCACCGAACGCATCCTGGTCAGGTGTGGGGGAACATGGTTCAGGTAAGCAAAACGCCTGAATTCACCGCCCTCTTCAAGTACTTTCCTGAAATGATCGAACCTGAAGATGCGGTTGCTCATATCAGGTGATTCACCATGATCCTGTACTGCAATTGCAAAATCCTGTGGTATTTGTGTATCAAAAAGGTCAAATGCACTGCTTAAGGCATTAACTTCAATATCACACATCACAATCTGCCGGGCGTTAAAAGCATCAATTTCATGATCTTCTATAAGAGTCACACCCATACTGGCAACTTTCTCCAGGTTATCATGTAAGGTTAAAGCAGCTTTTTTAGTAGCGAAGACCTTGAGCCCTGCCTGGAGATGGTTATGCACAGCTCTACCTGACGGCCCTCCTCCCATGGTCGTGCCTGTGAGCAGAATATTGCGTCCTTTTGCAGTTGCCTGCATAATACGTTGTGCAATGATCTGTGTTTGGGACGGAAGAACCATTTTTATGCAGTTTTCTGTTCGTTGGGTGCTGTCATATAATAATATATCCTGCGTACCCTTTCCAACATCTATTGCTAATACTTTCATAGAACCGTTTTTCTTATGATACGTTATATTATTTAATATTACATATGGAAATACGATAATTCAGAATAAATACCACAAGTTTTATTTCATATTGGATATATGAAACACCAGTCAAATGCGGGCCGGTAGATCAGGGGAAGATCGCTACCTTGGCAGTCGAGCTGACTTTTAAGTAGCTCCACCAGAATGGTAGAGGCCTCGGGTTCAATTCCCGACCGGTCCATATTTTTTAAATTTGAATGCGTATGTAACCAAAGAAGAAGCTAATCAGATTATTCAGACTGCTTATATTTCCTCCTGTTTCTCAACTACTTGGGCGCCCAAAACATTCTCTATGTGGGCAAATGCCCAACGGTTTATTTCTCCGGCCGGGTGATCCGGCGCATCGTATGTTTCCACGCAATTTTTTGGGACTATTATTTGATGGTTCTGGTCCACGCGTGGTAAATCTGCTATGGTATGAAGCACACAGATATCTGTGCAAACACCAGCAACAATCACCTTCTTCGGATTTTCCTGCCTTAGAATTTCTTCTAAATTAGTGTTATAAAATCCGCTGTAACGAGTCTTTGGAATATAGTTATTATAGGCGACAAACTGTTTCAGTTCATCAACCACTTCAATTTCTTTCGTTCCGACAACACAATGTGGCGGAAACATCTGAAATTCCAAATCGTCCGGTTCGTGGTTATCAGCCAGAAAATAAACTTTCCAGCCATTAGCAGTCATCCTTTCTAAAAGATTTTTTACATTTGGAATAATATCCCCCATTCTTGGATTGGCAAGATTTCCAATGTTATAAAAACCTCTTAGCATATCTATCACTAATATTACATTAGCCATTTTATTTTCCCCCTGTGGTTGTTTCGTTTGTCATTCTGTTCCACTCTTTGTAAAGATTTTTCCGATTACTGGGTGTTATACTACTCTGCAAGTGTAATTTGGAACTCAATATGACTGCCACAGAGNNAAAACAGATATGGTTTAGTATAGTTTAACACTGAGTCATTGGTCTTTAAATCGCCTAATGGTATTTTAGGCGCCATCAGATCTTCCGCGTCTGGATACTTCATTGTTTTGCCTTCCCCCGATTTCTGAAATCGTCTTTCTCTGCAGATCTTTCAGATCGTCACTAATTCTAACCGGATACGGCGCAGGACTTTTTATTCGACGAAATTCCGCCGGCAGCATCGCAATATTTTCCCGCGCGAACACCTGAATATCATACAGATTTTGCGGTTTAACAAGTATCTTGCTTCTTCTGGTTTTACCTCCTCTCGTCATCTGAGCCAAAACTGGTCCATATTCTCCGTTCGGCTTTCCTTCATCAGCAAGCGCGATAACATCGCTGACGATTTCATTGCCGTCCATCTCCCGCCAAATATCCTTTTTGCCTGGAAGAGTTGTCTTAATCTCATCGCCTGAAATTTTGAAGGTTGGAATAACCTCTCCGCCCATTTCCAGCATAGATAATTTATAGACGCCTCCCAAAGCGGATGGATTCTCCGGCGCGGTCATCTTGGTTCCAACACCAAATCCGGTCACCGGCGCGCTGGCATCCATAATCTGGTCTATTAATTGAATATCCAGATCACTGGTCAGAATAATGCCGGTAAACTTCTCTTTTGTTCTATCAAGTTCCCTTACCATTATCGCCAGTTTTGCCAAATTGCCGCTGTCAATTCGAAGAGCATCTGCCGGTTCGCCGATTATCTCAGAAGCCTTGATGGCATTTTTGGCTCCCTGAATAATATCAAAAGTATCAATAAGATAAATCCGATTGTCAGGATTGCGTCTACCGAAAATGACGAAGGCGTTAACTTCGGAGCCAGCTATAATGGTATACGCTTGCACAAATTCGTGTGACATTGTTCCGCTTGGACGGACATCAAGATTTGCCACCGCCCGTCCATTTGAAACGCTCACCATTCCGCCAATAAAAGCGGATCTACTGGAACTTACTCCCGCTCCATCGCCCGGTGCGCGGCGCAAACCAAAATCCGACGCTGGATTGCCTTGAGCAACTTCCGTTATCCGGCTGGTATAAGTGGCAACCAAAGAGGCATAATTCATTGCTTTCAAAATCGCCGATTCAATAATCCAGGTCTCCAACCAATTGCCTTCCACCCGAATAATCGGTTCATTTGGAAAAGCTAAATCGCCTTCTCTAATTGCCCAGATATTCCCTCTAAATCTTAGCTTTCGCAGATACTCAAGGTAGTTCTCATACTCTGGCAGAGCGCTTAATGGATCTATTATTTTTACCGCTTCAATATCTTCTTCAGTGAAACGATAATTATAGAGATGCTTAAGCATTCGTTCTGTTCCCGCGACAAGCAAATAGCTCCCAAAAGGAGTCTTGCGGATGAAATAATCGTGAACGGCAAAGCGTTCATGATCACCTTCCGTAAAAATAGTTCTTGCCTGCCGGAAGTGGTACTGGTCGGCAATCAGCGGATCGCCCAACCGGGTTTTCTGTTCGTCATAGTCCCAGCTATTTCTATTCATCTTATTTACCTCCTGTTTAGGGAATACGCTAACATTATGATAATACATATTGTTATATTATCATATCATCAGCCCTTTTAAGCTAAGCACATGGAGTGCACCCTAAAAAAAGACAATTAGTTAAGCAATGAAAATCTTTCTATTTTTAATAGGTTTTTAAGCGCCTCATTTCAGTTATAATACCGCTGTATCAAGTATAACTTTATAACTAATCAGTTCTATAGAGAAACCNNNCGGTCCATATGATCCATTTTACCAAACTTCACGGCAATGGTAATGATTTCATCATCATTGACGAATATCAAACCCGAATTGTACCTGATAATCTTAAATCTGATTTTGCCAAACAGTACTGTGACCGCAAGTTTGGAATCGGCTCGGATGGTGTATTGTTTATTTCAAGATCAGATGTAGCAGAATTGAAGATGCGTCTGTTTCAACCAGATGGTTCACAGGCAGAGATGTGTGGTAATGGTATCAGGTGCCTGGTTAAATATGCACTTGATAAGGATTATATTTCTTTTGGCAATACGTCGGTTGAGACACAGGCAGGTATAATGCTTGTAGATGCAACTGATCATAAGGATAATGTTTCAGTAAAGGTGAACATGGGAAAACCCCTCTTTAACAGAAAGGACATACCAGCTAAAGGCGAAGGTGAGTTCATCAATGAATCACTTGAAGGAATGTCAGTATCAGTAGTCAATACCGGAGTGCCACATGCAGTGATATTTTCAGATGACCTGGAAATGCTTGATATCAATACCATAGCACCACCTATCAGGCACCACAACATATTCCCAAAAGGAGTCAATGTGAATTTTGTCTGTCTGAGGGCAAAAGGCAACCTGGATATACGTACCTTTGAGCGTGGAGTAGAAGCAGAGACTCTTAGCTGTGGTACTGGTTCAGTAGCATCGGCTGTG
>MZXQ01000287.1:21103-21881 GCA_002926195.1 Candidatus Methanomarinus sp. HR1
GCCACAGTATTCTCAGGAACAATTTCATGATCATAGGTATAGATGATACAGACTCAAGTGAGGGGATGTGCACTACCTATCTTACAGCTGTACTTATTGATAAAATTAAAGAGCTGGGCAACATTAAGGGAATGCCGCATCTTATCAGACTGAATCCTAATATTAAATATAAGACCAGAGGAAATGCCGCTCTGGCACTGGAGATTGAACCAGGACCTGGAAATGAAAAGATCATTATGGATACTGCCACCTCTTTAGTAGGAGAAATGGCAGACTTAAAGTGTGAGAATACCAATCCGGGAATAATATTCTTAAGTGATAATGATATTAATATACCAGGATTTAAGGATGAGATCGAACAGTTCATGTACCGTGCAATACGTGATGTTCTGACCATAGATGATATAGATTCTCTTATTAAGAAATACCATATTACTCATAGCAGGTTTAAGAACGGACGTGGTCTGATCGGTGCTTTAGCGGCATGTGCTGCTGTAGTGTGTGGTCTGCCTGATCATACATATGAACTGATAGCCTATCGCCTTTTTGATAATTTCGGTCTGCCCAGGGTTATTGATCATGGATCAGTATTCAGAGCAGATGAGAAAACTTATCCGGGAACCTGGGATACAGTGGATAGAACTAACAACACGGTTGTATGTGCACCTCATTCCCCTGATCCTATCCTGTTCGGTATCAGAGGTGATGACATTAATGCAATAAAACAAGCCTTTAGTATAATTGACTCGGAGCCTGTTGGTTCGACATTATTGTATAT
>MZXQ01000287.1:21972-23731 GCA_002926195.1 Candidatus Methanomarinus sp. HR1
TTGAATGTGCCGCTTTTGAGCCTACTAAAGGTCTGAGGCATATTATCAGGGAACTAATACCCGGTGATATGATAAGAGTATGTGGTGGCGTCAATAACGGGACGCTAAATATTGAAAAGCTTGAAGTACTAAAGCTTGCCACACATCAAGAGACAACTAATCCTCTGTGTCCGTCCTGTGGAAAACGCATGAAATCAGCAGGTAAAGGACAGGGATTCAGGTGTAAAGATTGCGGTACTAACAATGATACAGTAATCAAGCTACCTGTTAACAGGAATATCAAAGCAGGGATATATGAGGTACCGCCTTGTGCCAGGAGGCATATCTCCAAACCTCTGGTCAGGTCATCTGATCCAAAAGCTTTTCCATCAAGATAAGTTAGAAAATACTCGCTAACCTAAATAATCTCAATACCATTGTTTCCAATAATATATTTCCTGATCGACATATCATGGTCACTGCTCCTGATTTTTGGGATTGATATACCATGGTCGAACCTGGATTTCTCATCTATAAAATGAAGTAGTATAATAGCATCAACAATTGATGATATGCTCACTTCAGGCATTTGACCCGGATTAAACGAACCTGATACTTCATAAGTAAGCATTACAGTAATACCTTTATATTTTAGAAAATCAGTGAGTAGATTAATGTGGTTCTTTAATTCTAAGGCATCTGATATAGCTGATTCAAGTTTATAGATATTATCAAAAAACAATCGTTTTGCACCAATCTCTTCTATACAGGATTTGATCATTAAATTGTGTTCATCAGGTGAAATATTATTCAGATTCGAATAAATAATACGTAAAAGACCTTGATCAATAAAACTTTTTAAGTCCCAACCAAATCTGGACACTTCACGTATCAACTGGTTCTCATGCTCTTCCAATAACACGATCACACCAGGTTCACCCAGCATTAATCCGGCAATTATAAAATGCAGCCCCAGCACCGTTTTCCCTGTCCCGGCCCCTCCGACAACAAGTACAGTGGACTGTTTAGGGATGCCCCCGCTAATCATTTTATCAAGCCCGTCCACACCAGTAGAAAGTCTATCTCCATCCATTAGTTCCATCGTGGTTTTCAATTCAAGTTTTGGAAAAAGACTAATACCACTTTGTTCGACCTTAAATTCATAAACAGATGAATTACCATTTTGTGATGTACTCATTCCCCGCATTTTCATGATCTCCATCTCTCGTGTCATCCTGTGCCCTGTTATCTGACGGTCCAGAAATATTACTCCGTCTGATATATGTGAAAGGATCGAATCATGTATCTCTGTCCTGCTTAATTCTCCTGTCATCAATGTCTGGGCAGAAAAGTCCTGCAACATAGCATCAAAAGAATAAAAAAAACGGCGTCTTTCAGTGGGAGAAAAACCATAGCCCATAGTGGTCAGCGGATTTATTGCTAATCGTTCAGGATCAGTAGATGCCAGGATATTCCCAATATCCAACAACGTGGTCAGCGGGTCCTTTTCTATAGTTGACCGGTCTATGGGATGGATCATGATATCATCATTGAAAAATGAATAGTTATGAAAATAATCCATCATTTTTTCAGCAGACATGGATGTAATGGGCATATATACTACCTTCTCTCCACTTTCTGCCGCTTTTGACAATGATTGAAGTACCAGAGTCGTCTTCCCTGTACCTGCTGTCCCTGCAATCAGTATTATCGATGCTTTCGACAGCCCGCCCCCCAGTATTTCGTCCAAATATTTAATGCCACTTGAACAATATTTCAT
>MZXQ01000074.1 GCA_002926195.1 Candidatus Methanomarinus sp. HR1
ACACAGATTTCTCAAGAGGCAATATTTCATTAAAAAAATTATTAAATTATCATGATTCTTAAAGAGGTACTAATTACCCTTAGATTTAAAGTGGATACGTATGAATCATTGTTTATACTATCAGCCTCAGAGAGCACAGAGGACACTTTAAAGGAAATACTCTGTGATCTATGTGGCTATTATTCTTACCCTCTGATTTGAAGTGAATACTTCTTACTTTTCTATAAGTCGTTTTATCTTCACTTCGATTTCACTGGCTTTCTCAGTCATAGAATCAAATGTCAGATCACCCTTTGAAACACTATATACAATTGCTCCGACAGAGAATAGACCAATTATCCCCAGTAGTATCATGGCAATAATACTTATTGAACTATCTCCTGTTACTTTGAAGGAACCTTCAAGCCCACCGATCTCAACATCGTATTTACCTGATTTTGATTTATTTACTGAAAAGGTAATAGTACTGATCTCACCAGGACCAAGTGTTACATCCCTGGTGGATTCTTCCTCCTCGTTTATATTGAGAATTACTGTCTCAGCTTCTCGCAGTGTACCAAAATTAGCAGTATCAACACTAATAATGACTATTTGCCCCGGGTCTACTACTTCCGGATTGATCGTCAGGTTTGTGAATACCAGTTTTGCAGATGGGTCTGAGATATCAATATCCTTTGATACATCCTGGTAGCCTGATTTGGAAGCTGAGATGGTGAATGTACCGATCTCATCAGGTGTATAGGAAATATTCCCGCTTGATGGTGTGGTCCCCAGGTCAATACTTCCGAACATGACCGAAGCACCACTGAGTGGAGAACCTTCTGAGGTTACTAATATGGTTAATAGTTCATTTTTATCTATTACTGACGGGAACGTAATATCAAGTGCTTTAGGTTGAAATATTACTTCGATCTCACTGCTGTCGCTGTTATAACCGGATTTGGATGCAGTAATGTTAAATGATCCTGTTTCTGTTGGCGTATATACAAGTTCACCGTTTGAATCCGTTGCGCCTATTTCTATATCACCGAATGATACGTATGCACCTTCCACTTCATCGCCATCAGATGTGACTTTTATCGTAAACTCCTGATTACTATAGATATTATTCGGAAAATCGATCTTAAGAGATTCCAGTGCTTCTACTTTGATCTCCTGGAAGGGATAGAATCGTACTGTATCATCATCTGCGACCTTGATCTTGATATCACCCATAATACTAATGGTATCACCTTTACCAAGAGTCATACTGCCGTCATTTGACATTTTAATATAATTTTTAGTGACCGAATCTATTTCCATATTACCGTAAGAATCTCCTTCTTCGATCTTTTTAAAATCTTCGGATATCTGGAATATACCATTTACAAATATGGAATTAGTTTCCATGCCCCTGAATATATTATCAATATGAATAGCGATGACAGGAACATCTTCATCATCGACCTCTTTGGTATGGGTATAGGTACTATCATCATTGATAATATCCGATTTGATCTCTTCACCGTCTCTAAGCAGAGCAACCATTATCGAGTCACCATCCTGGCTTATCTCATC
>MZXQ01000286.1 GCA_002926195.1 Candidatus Methanomarinus sp. HR1
TGCTTAAAGTAGATATAATTCAAATATATTTTTCTTGTAGTAAATAAAAGTGATTAAAAATCACGATTAAGTAAACATTTATATTTACGGCAAATGTAGGTAGATTAGAATGTGAAATAGTATTTATTATCTATTTTTCAATTAAAATTTTATTATAACATATGAAATGAAATATTTTTAATAAAAATATGTTAATTCAGGGCTGAATTAGTAAATCGAATAAAATTAAGTCTTCGTTCATCAGGTTATTTTGGTAACCTATAATGAATAGTTATTTATCCAAGTTCTAAACATTATTAGTTGTGGAATATAATGAAATTAATCAATAAAATGTTTGATGAAATCTATCAAATTGGAACAGATGATATCTTAGAATTTAAAGCGTATCTGGCTGGAGAATGGATATTAGGGACTGAGTTGCATGATGTAACAAGCCCTATTGATGGAAAAATTATAGCCAGAATTTCTAAGGTCAATTCAAAGCAGGTACAAGAGACATTGGGAAAAGTACATGGAATAGGAAGAGACAAGATTAGAAGCTACTCTGGTGAAAATAGAATTAAAAGTTTTTTAAAATCCTCACTTCTAATGAATGAAGCTATGGATGATTTTGTCAATGTTCTTGTTTATGATGCGGGAAAGCCAAAAGGAAATGCAAAAGGAGAGACTGAGGCCACTATTGAAAGACTGGAAAAAACAACTATGGAATCCAGGAGATTATCAGGAGATTATATTCCAGGGGATTGGAGTCGGGATACACTGGAAAGTGAGGGAATTGTAAAAAGAGAGCCATATGGAATAACATTGGCTATCAGTCCATTTAACTATCCACTGTTTATTTCTGCTACAAAAGTCATTCCTGCTTTACTAGGTGGAAATGCAGTTATCTTAAAACCATCTTCTACTGATCCCATTGCACCTTTGATGTTTACAAGGATCCTTGAATTGGCCGGTTTTCCGAAAGAAAGTATTGCAACATTGACAATAAGTGGAAATGATGCGGATATTTTAGTTGGTGACAGGAGGATCAACACAGTAACCTTTACAGGGAGCACGGAGATCGGTCTGGATATTTTAAAGAGCGCAGGGATTAAGAATTTCCATATGGAACTGGGAGGTAAAGACCCGGCAATAGTGCTAGCCGACGTCAATTTAGATCAAGCGGTTGATGAAATTGTTAAAGGAATGATTGGTTATTCAGGACAGAGATGTGATGCTATTCGATTAATTCTGGCTGAGGAAGATATATACACCTCTTTGAAAGAGAAACTGGTTGAAAAATTGAAGACAATAGAACCAAAGAATCCGCTGGAAGATGAAAAAGCAATAATGGGGCCGTTAATAAGTAGAAAAACCGCAGATTTTGTTGAGGAAATCTACCATGATAAAGATGCAATTGAAAAAGGGGCAAAGCCATTACTCAATTTCAAAAGAGATGGTAACTATGTGTGGCCAGTAATTATAGAGAGCAGCAAAGAAATTGTACAAAGTCTAAGAGCTTTTAAGGAGGATATATTCGGGCCTTTATCACTCTTGATCAAGGTTAAAGATGAGGATGAAGCTATAGAAATAGCCAACTCTTCACGGTTTGGTCTGGATGCTGCTGTCTTTGGAGAGAATGAAGTGAAGATCAGGAAGATTGTAAGAAAACTTGAAGTCGGATCAGTGTTTATAAATTCGTCTCCAAGACATGGAACGGGTTATTATCCTTTTGGAGGTATGAAAGATAGTGGAATGGGGAGAGAAGGAATAGGATACTCAATTGAACAGCTTACTACAACGAAGACAATTGTACATAACTTCAAAGGCAGAGGTATCTGGAAATATATCTAACTTTAACCAGATTAAGAAAAATTATGGCAAAAATCTATTCTATTAATCCCAGGACAGAACAAATCATCGGAGTTATTCCGGAATCAACGATTTTGGAAGTAGATGAAAAAATTACCAATGCAAAAAGTGCATTTGAGTCCTGGGCTAATTTGTCTTTACATGAACGTATTGATTTTTTGGAAAAAATATCCCAAAAATTAGAACAAAATAAAACCGAATTGATTGATATAATATGTAAAGAAGTAGGGAAACCAGAAGCAAGTGCACAATGGGAGGTTAATGATGCAATAAAAAGTATACATTACTATATGAATCAAATACAATCTTTACATAAAGTTAATATAAAAATTGACGAAGACAGTTTTAAGAATACGAAAGCTTTTATTGATTATACTCCTTATGGGGTTATTGGTTTAATTACTCCATGGAATTATCCGTGTTGCCTTTCTTTTTGGACAATTGCACCTGCTCTACTAAGCGGAAATACTATTGTATATAAACCATCTGAATATAGCTCTTTTGTTGGTAGAATGATTTATGACATTCTTGATGAAGTTCTCCCACATAATGTTTTTAATATCGTAATTGGCAGTAAGAATATCGGTAAATATTTAGTAGAATCAGATATAGATAAATTATTTTTTACAGGAAGTGTTAATGCAGGACATGATATTGTAAAAAATATCGGTATCAAAGCATATTCATTAGAGCTTGGTGGTAAGGATGCATTCATTGTTTGTGAAGATGCGGATATTGAAACGACTACTGGTGCAGCGGCATGGGGTGCTCTCACCAATGCCGGTCAGGTTTGCACATCACTTGAAAGATGTTATGTACACGAGGACATTTTAGAAAAATTTTTAGATTCATTAATACAAAAAGTTTCAAATTTGACAATCGGCAAGGATATTCAACCACTAATTAGTAATATGCAATTAGAGAAGGTTCAATCGCATTTGGAAGATGCGAATAACAAAGGTTGTAAAGTCCTGATAGGAGGAAAAAGAGCAAATATGCAGGGATATTTCCTTGAACCTACAATATTGGTTGATGTTGATCATTCGATGAAAATAATGAAAGAAGAAACATTCGGACCAATTTTACCAATAATGACTTTTACCAATGAAGATGAGGCTGTAGATCTTGCAAATGATTCAAAATACGGTCTGTCTGCAACCATCTGGACTAAGGATATAGATAAAGGGAACGAATTGAGTAAAAAAATCAAGGTTGGAATGGCATTTATAAATGAAATTAATTTTTCATTCGATGGGGGAGATTACTGGGGTGGTATTAAAGAGAGTGGAAATAAATCATCAGAAAGTAAATTAATGCAATGTCTAATGGCGAAATCATATGTAGTCTATTCCGGATCAGAAAAAAGAAGTGGGTGGTATTGAGTTTGATTACTTTTCATGCTTTAACTCAGGTGTAGAAT
>MZXQ01000073.1:0-13151 GCA_002926195.1 Candidatus Methanomarinus sp. HR1
CTGTACGGTACTCTGTAATAACAGATCGGTGCTACGCGGTGTAGATACTCTCGTCCTGCTGATGTAGCAGTGCTCTCTTCAGGATGTACCTGAATGGGTTTTCATCCTGTTGCTGTTCGTTGTTGTGGGGGGTTTGATTATTGTTGTTCATGTTGTTTACCTCCTATTGTTCATACGGGCGATTAATCGACTTATGTGAATATATAAATGCTGTTAACTGTACTTAAACTTTGTGATTAATCGAAAAGTGTTGTGATGGAATGCAATACTTGACAACAAAATGCAAGTTTTGGTGGGTATGAAGGATCACACTTTGCTGGCAATTGGAGTGTAGACTTTGACTACAAGAACAAAATCCTCCCTTATGTCGGATTTTCTTGACTGAAGCTTCGAAGAAGCTGAAGACTAAAAGATTCGTAGAATCTTTGCTTGAGGCTCTTAAAAGAACCGAATGTTAGAAGATTAGAAAATGTGAATGGAGTGAGCATTTTCGATATATCAAGTTATACTTGATATACTGAAACCATCAAATTAGAAACGCCAGATTACATTCTATACTAAACCATATCTGTTTTTTGTAACTTTCTGCCACAGAGTACACAGAGATCACAGAGATGTCTTTTCCGCCCCCAAGTCCTCTCTCTGTGCTCTCTGTGGCAGTCATATTGAGTTCCAAATTACACTTGCGGAGTAGTATAATTTGATTGCTTCATACTATAAAAAATTAAAATCCGCAAATGTTATCTATTTTCACGAGAAAAATATTGGTAGGAGAAATCTATATGGATGGAACTATTCGGACGAATATTAGTTTGGGATTGCATGTTGCAATCATATTAAAAAAGGATCAAAAAACAGGTAAACTTACAAGAGGAATTGTTCAACGCATACTAACAAATTCCAGGACACATCCACATGGAATTAAAGTTCGTCTTGAAAGTGGTGAAATCGGCAGAGTAAAAGAAATTTTAGATTAGAAATATTAGATAGTTTTTTAATCAAATCGGAGTTAAATGGATTATAAATCCGAAATGGCTATTTTGCAATTGCCAGGGGTCAAATATCTACCCTGCCCTTCTGGTTAATATACAATTGTTCTATTCTCTCAAGTGTATCCACTTCATTCGGATCTCTATCATCACGCACCCTGACCAGTCTGGGAAATCGTAATGCATAACCGGAATTATAAGTAGGGCTTTTCTGGATCTCCTCAAACGCCACTTCAAACACGATCTCAGGTACAAAATCAAGCTCGGTTCCACGTTCTATAATAATAAGATCCTTGAACCTTAACGTTAGTTCAAGAAGCAAATCGTCTGTGATACCAGTTCCTACCCGCCCCATTGATAAAAATTGCCCTGTTGTCGATTCTATACATGCCAGTTGATATGAGCCGATCATTTGTGCACGGCGCCCTTCGCCCCATTCACCACCAATAACTACAAGGTCCAGCGTCTCCATCAATGGCTTTACTTTTAACCAGTTTTTTCCACGTTTTCCAGGAGAATACAATGACTCCGGGTTCTTTAACATAACTCCTTCATGTCCTGCATCCAATGCCGTCATGTAGATATTATTGACCACCTGAACATCTGAAGTAATTACCTGCTCTGACACATTTAGAGTAGCAGAAGGGTTTACACATTCTAATAATTGCTGTCTTCGCAAAACGAGATTATTATTGAACAGATTCATACCATTGATATACATAATATCGAACAGGAACAATTGCAGAGGAATCTTGCTTACCATTATATCAACATCATATTTCCGCCTGAACCGTTTTAGTATCTGCTGGAAAGCCCCTGGTTTTTCATCTTCGAACACAACAACTTCGCCATCGAGAATAGCACTCTTAGCTGTTATCCCATTTCGTATCATACTCACAATATCAGGTAACGAATCAGTAACATCTTCCATGCGTCGTGAAAAAATAGTGATATTATTCCCGTCTTTATGAATTTGAACCCTTGCTCCATCGAATTTCCATTCAACAGCTACAGAACCCATTTCCCTGACAACAGGTTCGATGCCTGAAGAGATCTGGGCAAGCATTTGTTTTATGGGACGGCCCAATGTTATATCCATTTTTCTTAGTCCTTCTATTCCCTTTAACCTGGTCTCTCTTGCAACCATTCCCATGTCATTTGTCAGTATATAAGCCATCTCAACATCATCTTTTGTAACATCAAAGGCTCTGGCAATAGCATCACGTACAATCCCCTCTCCTACCCCTATTCTTAATTCCTCAATTGCTAATCTGGCAATATATACAGCTTCCGTATGAACAGCCTGGGCAAATAAGAATTGAAGATTCCTGATCCGGGTAGCCTGTGAACCTTTACCTGAAGCTTTTGCTATATTCACAAACCGCATATATACATCTGTGATAGATAAAACGTTATCTTCCTCTACAAAAGTCGCAAAAGTAGATTGTGTTTTGTTATTATTTGCCATAGCTTCTTTGGCAGCCAGTCCCACATCCCCGTTCTTTTTAACAAGTTCCTTAATGTCCCTGACCGGCAGACCTGAAGCCCTGGATAGAGTAGCATATAACATGCCAGGTCCAATGCCCAATTGCAGAGGACTCCATACAGGAAATATCTGTCCCATGATAAACCTTGATGTGATCTCAAGTTCCTTATCATCTATTGATAAAAAAAAATCAGCTACTACTTGTGTAATCTCCAGGGACCCGGATATGTTTTCGATACGCTCGCATATTAAAGCAAGATCATTGAAACTGGTCATCTGGTTCTCTATCTGTTATAGGATGTAAAAACAGTTTCTATATTGTCACATTGGGACTAATTTTTAGGAAGTTTATGAAAAGTAGGTTTTATATGCATAACCGATTGCTGATATTAATGGACTTGCAAAACCAGGATTGAAAATATTAATTACTTAATACCACATACACCATAATTAATGACCAATACCATAGGGATCACAGCCCTGATACCACCTGAATTAATATACGCTTGCGGACACCGCCCTCTTGATGTAAACAATGTCGTACCTGAGTCATCATTAAGTCCACGTAGCAAATTGTGTGCATGGACCGCCCTGTGGCGGGATCTGATCTTAACAGGCAGCCTGGATATTGACTCACTGGTAGTCGTAGCCGGGGGCGATTGTCATAATGCATTAGTAGACGGTCAAAAAGTTTCCTTGAGTGGTTTACCTACTCATTATTTTTTCTATCCTTTTGACACAAACACCCAATATCTACACTCCCAGCTGAAAAGTTTAGAAGGATTTTTAGGAGGCATTAAAGACCATAAGATGTTTAAGTACATTTACAGATTAAAGAAAAAAGGTCTGGCTCTTGAAAAACAGCGAGTGAATGACAATGCTCGCGCCAGTGATATTTTTAGTGCTCTTATTTGCTTTAGTGACATGCAGAGTGATCCATATGAATTTGAGAATTTAATTGATAATATCCCTGACACAGATGTCGAATATTCCAGCCGTGTTGCTATGATAGGAGTTCCGCCTATCTATCCGGACTTTCATAAAGTTGCAGAAGAATTCGGTCTGCATATAGTGTATGATGAACTCCCATATGAATTCATACGATTAGGGGGAAATGATCTGCAAGGACTTGCTAAGAGTTATAAGGATTATTCTTTTGCCGGGCCGATCAAGAGCAGGATAAAAATTATCAACCATGAACTTCAAAAACGCCGTGTAGATGGAGTGATCCATTACACGCAGTTTGCCTGTCACCATACACTGGAAGATGAGATATTCAGGGATTATCTGGATTACCCCTTCCTGACTGTCCAGGGTGATCTCCCCGGTCCAACACCTGAGCAGTTGAAACTGAGACTGGAAGCTTTTAGTGAAATGCTGGAGATAATGCCATGAATATCGGGCTTGATGTGGGCAGTACAACTGCTAAGATCGTGTTGCTGGATAAAAGTAAAATAATAAGATCAAAAGTAGTATCCAGCCACAACTGGAAAGAATTACTTGATACTAATACAGATGAACATATTATTGTATCTACAGGTTATTTCCGCAGGAAAGTCCCGCATAGCGCAGCTATAACCGAGATCACAGCCGCATCACTGGGCGTGCGGTACTATGTCCCTGATGCACAGGTTATCGTAGATATCGGGGGCCAGGATACAAAGGTGATAGATCTTCGAAATAACAGGTTCATGATCAATGACAAATGCAGTGCGGGTACAGGTGCATTCTTAGAACTTGCAGCTCATTATTTTAATATACCTATTGAGTCACTGGGTAAACTGCACTCCCGAACACAAAGAAGTGCACAGATCAATAATACCTGTGGTGTATTTGCCATATCAGAGATGATCTCGCAATTGGTTGCAGGATATACCATAGAAGAAGTGATACACGGCATCCACGAAGCTTTTGCACACCGCATTGCACAGATGATCCCACCTACAAATCAGGTAGTGCTTATTGGTGGGACTGTGTTGAATACAGGAATTGTAAATTCAATGGAAACAATACTTGATTCAACTATAGTAGTGCCACCTGAGCCGCAGATGATAAATGCTATTGGTGCGGCTCTATATAGAGAAATACGAAGTTATTCCAAATCTTAATCGTCCGGATTTACCCATGGACTCTTAAATTCATCCTGGAGTTCATGCAGCCTTTGCATCATATAATCATGAGCCTCATTAACAGTATCCAGTTCACCGCGTAGTGCCAGCAATTCCCGCTGATCAATTTCAACTATATCAACATTGGATAGTCTGTTCACTGGTTCCAGATCGAATTCTTCAACTAATTCGACAATTATTGATTCAGGTACTCCGGGAGGAATTACAAGATCATACAAGCCTTCAAGCTCATTTTCCTCTTCTGTAAGTTTCTCCTCTTCAGCATATTCATCTCCGATAAATAAATTCTCTTCATCCTGTTCTTTTTTTTTTTTCTTTACCAAATAAATCACCGGTTATAATAGTATTAAAAAATGCCAGCTATACGATCCGCTCACCTGCATTTGGTCCGTACATTGCGTTATAGACCTCTTCAATATGGAAGATCACAGCAGCTTTACCAGGCATTTTCTTGGACTCGGCTATTGCCTTTGCTTCCTCGAACTTATCTCCTTGCTCCAGATAATCTATCGAACCTTTGACCTTATATGATTTCTTAGATTCACCATCATAGGCCACTAATGTCATTTTAGGATTAGCTTTTAGATTTTCAGCCGTCTTTTTAAAGAAATTGTCAACAATCATTATTGTTTCATCATCGATAAATTTCCACATCCCGATAAAGACTACATTCGGATTACCTGCATTATCAGCAGTAGCAATAGGAAGTGGTTTCTGTTTAAGTATAACATCTTTTACTTCAGGGGGTAGTACAACCATATTATTCACCATCTATATTGTAGTTATTTATGTTCATAAAGGTTTTGATATAAAGATCATTATTAAATCGGTGCGTTACTTATGATCATGTATCAATTTATACCATTGATACGCTATAAGAACTAACAATAAAATAACAACAAACCCTATAATATCAAAAATCACTTTGATCCCGGGGGATATGGTCCCATCAGTCATAAGTTCGTAAAACCTGAATATCCGCCTTATTACTATCAAAGCCCCTACTACTACTATACAGACCCAGTTCCATTCTAAAAATTCCTTATTCAGAAATGCTTTGGCTTTTATTATATCCAGCCCTATCTTTCTCCACACCCGCCAGTTCTGGATCACAAAGAATAATCCAATCAGTGCCAGTACTATTGATGCTATGTTTATTATAATTGAAAAAGTATTAAAGCTGTCTGACATAAACCCCATAACTTATGTATAAGTCATCACATTTAAACCTTTTTTAAGTGAGCAGGACTTTCTTAACTTTGCAATCTTTGTAATGGTTTTTTTATAGTATATCAAGTATAACTTGATATATCGAAAATCAGACCAAAAGGAGATAATAATCACTGATGATCAAAATAACCACACCATCCAGATTACATATCACGTTAATCGACTTAAACGCAGCCCTGGGTAGAGTTGACGGTGGAGTGGGAATAACTCTTGGAAATCCTTCCATGAGATTATCTGCCACAAAGTCCAACGAAGGCATATTCGTAACAGGTAACGAGGAATATGCCCCACGTATAAAAGCTGCAGCTCAAGCGGTGATCCCTGAAGGTGAAGGAGTACACATCACACTGGAAGAATCATTCCCATCCCATAGAGGTCTTGGCAGCGGGACTCAAAGTAGTTTGTCTGCAGGTTGGGCTGTTAACCAGCTTTACAATCTCCAATTGAGCGTAAGAGAAGTAGCAGCACTGGTGGGCCGCGGCGGAACATCAGGCATAGGAGTGGAATCATTCGAACATGGAGGATTTATTGTAGACGGAGGTCACCGTTTTTCTGATAAAGGAGATTTTTCGCCATCTGCAGCTAGCCGTGTACCACCCGGACCTGTATTATTCAGACATGATTTTCCCGACTGGCCTATAGTAGTAGCTATACCAGAATTACAAGGTGCTTCTTCACAGAAAGAAGTTGATATATTTAAGAAATACTGTCCCATCCCTTTACATGAAGTCAGGACTGTTTCTCATATCATATTAATGGAGATGCTCCCGGCAATAATAGAGGAGGATCCGGTGAGTTTTGGAGATGCCATTAACCGTATCCAGAAAGCAGGGTTTAAAAAACATGAGGTAGCGTTGCAAAAAAAAGAAGTAAGGGAATGTATGGACATTATGAGGGAGAACGGAGCATATGGAGCAGGTATGAGTTCATTCGGACCAACTGTCTTTGCGGTAGCAGAAGATCCGAAAAATATAGAGAAGGCAGTATCCGAATATATGGGAGACACCATTAACGGAAGTGTTTTTATTACCCGTGCCGGGAATTCAGGTGCACAATTATGAAGATCACTGTTATCTCAGACACCCACCTTAAACCACAACATCCGATCGATATTTTACCAGTCCCTCTGTTAAATATGCTAACTCGATCAGATATGATAGTTCATGCAGGTGATTTTGTATCCATGGACTGTTATAATGAACTTAACAGTATGAACCGGCTTATTGGTGTAGCAGGGAATATGGATACTCCCGAACTTAAACAAATACTTCCCAGGCATACTACCTTTGAGATTGATGGAATTCGAATTGGTGTGACCCATAGGGGTCAATTATCATCGACAAATGTTACAGGACTGGGCTATTTTGCCAGGGAACTAAAAGTGGATTTATTGATTTTCGGACATATACACACACCTAAGCTTCATACAATAGGAGACATCACTCTGCTGTGCCCTGGTAGTCCGACATCACCGAGATTATCAGAACCAAGTGTTGCCGAGTTAACTATACAGGATGGAAAAGTATCTGCTGCTATAGTGAATTTCCAGGGAGATGTGTGTGACAGTATCAGTTTTGCAAGATCCCTGGGCAGAAAATGATCTTTAATCGACAGATCAGCTTACTACTTTAGTCAGAAATACCACAGTATTATTAACAGGTGGTCTGGGCCTGATCCTGAGATATTCTTCAAACATTTCAGGTAGTGTTACGACTGCTGGTATTTCTAATAATCTTCTTAATCCTTTTTCATATAGGCGGTAGGATAGTTTGGCTCTTGGCGGTACAGCATCTGCCAGATGGGCAAACACTTCTGTCTTGGGTTGGGCAGCAGCAGCTACCATAAGAAGATCACATTTACTACTAAGGGGTAGAGTAAAATGGTTTCCGTCTATGATCCTGATCTGATCGGAAAGCCCCAGCTTTTTAATAACTTTTCTTGAAAGTTCCACCCTATCAGGTTCCTGTTCAATCCCCATTCCATTAAGGCCGTGGTAATGACATAATATGATTAAAGAAAGGGGCAAGGGACCGCTTCCAAGGAATACCACACAATCACCTTGTTTGAGTGCAGATCCTTCATATTCTGTTTTAGCCAGTTGAAAATAATTAGTAAAATGGGTAAATCCTCTCAGGACATTCCATGGATCGCTGCTATCCAGTATAGAATTTGCCTTTTCAACTTCAAGTCTCAGACTGTATAAATCCCTGAACCTGACTATAGATTTCAGCATATTCCTTTTTTGAGAAGTCCCAATCATCTGTTGTACATCTTGATCATCTATATCTAATGCTGCCAGGTAATCAAGTCTGTTAAAAAAATCCATCAGATAATCTGACTGACTATGCAAGATCTCCCGGTCTTTAAGGTCCTTTGTTGACGAATAGATATTTAATATTTCATTATCTATTTCTATAGTGGTTTGATCCATAATGTGGTTTGTTAAGAATTCATAGTATATATTAATATCTTTTTATGATTTTATCATACATTTTGTATAAAAGGAATGAGTAAGTAGTACATAGAGGGACCTAAAATTAATAATCATAGAATAAAATCCTCGATGACGCTCGGATTTTATTGACTGAAACTCTGGAAGAGCTGAAGATTAGAAGAATATGATAATGTTTTGACTCTGTCATGAAATACCAGACCCTTTTTTTCAATAATCTGTGTAAATCTGTGTTAATCCATGTCTGAAAAAAATAATTTTAGAAAAAAGTTTCTATACCCCATAGATAATGGGAAATATCCGGGAGCTGATATCGATGGAATAAAGGATTAGAAAATGTGAACGAAGTAAGCATTTTCGATATATCAAATTATACTTAATATACTATTAATTTTTTTTCTTCCATGCTCTTTCCCCTCTCACTTGCAATTATCTTCAAATTGCCCCCTGGAAATTCCAAAGCTAGCGGGTCATTATTCCTTGAAGTATGCAGCCTGTCAAGAAAAACTGCTAACGCTGCGATCTCCGAATGTGGTTGACTACCTACAGCCACATTCCAATCAGCCATCTGGTATATCTCAGGTGGAACTTTTTCTGCCCCTACTACTATCATTAACAGTTCGATATCAGATATCTCATCAATAACATCAGGGAGGTTAAGACCATACATAGTAAGGTGTACGACCTTACCGCCTTTATCTTTCCAGTCGTGGATCTCCTGTTTCCATGATGATACAGTCCTTGCAATGAAGTTACCTCCCCACTGCCGGCTTACTTCATTGATACTCTGTACAACACCTTTATCATTAGAAGCCAGCAGCATTGTACTTGCACCTAATGCCCTGGCTGTTAATCCTACATGAGTAGTAACCCGCTGGTCACGTTGTGGACGATGCCCGATCCTTAGTATTACAATTTTCATCATATTATCTGATAAATCAAATATGGATATGATCAGTATTAACAGGTGATATCGCATTAACTTCCAGGTTTTCGTTGATCCATGAGGCAAAACCATCTGTATTATCGCCATGCACACATATCACATTCTCACATCCACCATCTACCTGCTGTTGCACAATTTTTTTTAATCCCTTATCTCCACAATGGGCAGAGAGATCATAAAGTTCGGATTTTGCTTTGAGATGCATTACTCTTCCTCTGTCTTCATAATATCCTTTTTCGATTATTTTTCTTCCGTTAGTGCCCTCTACCTGATAACCGGTCAGCAATATCCTGGATAATGGATCATTATACATCTTACTTAGATAATATAGCACAGGACCGCCGTTCAACATACCTGCAGTGGTCACAATAGCACAGGGTTCATCCATTACTTTATGTCTTTCCCTTGAATTAACTATATTAGCATATCTAAAAGCTTTATTAAAAAGTCCGGGATCTTTCAAATAAGCCGGATTTGATCTTAATATATTGCCCACATCAACTCCCATCCCGTCCACCCAGGCTTGTATACCATGTTTTTCCAGGATCATAAGCACTTCCTGGGTACGGCCAATAGCAAAGGCAGGGATCACTGCCCATCCTCCGCTGTCTACAGTTTCTTCAATAGATGCAATAAGACCCTCTTCCAGTTTGTCCCTCGGATTATGGTCAGACCCAAAATAAGTACTTTCTATTATAGTAATATCAGCAGTAGGCAAAGTCTGCATCGACTTTATCAGATGTGTATCCTGATCATTAATATCTCCGGTAAAGATCAGGCTATTGTTTTCATTTTCAAGAAAAACAGAAGCTGAACCAGGGATATGACCGGCATCATACAATCTGCCATTATATCCGGAAAGCTCAAAATCCGTACCATAATTCACTGTATTTGAAAGAAGTTCAAAATCCCTGATATCTTCATAAATAAAGGGGAGAACATATCCTTTTGATTCAGCGATTTTCATAGTATCCCTGGCCAGGAGCACGGCCATGTCCCTGGTTACCGGTGTCATGAACATATCAGGCTTAATATCCATAAGATTGGCTGCTATACCGCAATGGTCAAGATGACCATGAGATATAACGACTGAACCCGGACGTAGACCTCCGATCGGATATTGTGGCGGATCACTTGGCTTTATGCCATAATCAAGCAAGATTTCATCATCTACAAGTATTGCCATACGTCCTACTTCATTGCATCCGCCGAGAAATTGTAAATTGATATTCGTCGCCTCTAAATTTTTTAAAGGGTATAATAATCAAGTAGGTATTTAAATATTACTTAGAATAACTTATCTACAATACTAAAATTTAGTGATTTCAATAATTGTATTAGATGCAAATTAACGCAAAAAGGTGATGGTAAAAATTTATTCCAAAGACAGATCATCGGATATTCCAAATAGGAAAAACATCATGTTAAGAGTGATCCTTTTTATTCTAATTATTCTAATTATATTTATCTTATATAAGGGATACACAACCGGAATTCCTGGTATAAAGGACCATCCTTTATCTAATTCAATCAATACGCCAATTCCGGCATCAAGCATCCCCGGGGAATCTGAATGGAAAGACCAGGGTATCATCCTTAAAGCAGGTGATCCCGGATCATGGGATGTCAGATTAAATGGTATGATCAGTCCATGTTCAATAATAAAAAAGGATGGCACATATTTTCTATATTACATCGGATCAGATGGAGATCGAGGGCCTCCCCATAATGATGATGGACCTCGTCACCGAAAACTTGGTGTAGCCACAAGTACTGACGGGATAAAATTTTCCAGGTATAGTGACAATCCAATTCTTACCTTTTCACCTAATAGCAATGAGGAAGAAGGTATTTTTTCAGCAGGAGCAACCCTGGATGATAACAAGAACATTATACTTTATTACGGGGCAATGGATGCAAGAAGTTCAGGATCAACAACAGTTGATAGTGATATTCGCCTGGCTGTTTCAGACAACGGGTTTGATTTTAGAGATATAAAAGATGTTGTATCTCATTCAGATAGTACCGTCTGGGGATTTGGAGATGAACTGTTCCCTGTCAGTAGTTTTCATATCAATAACAAATGGTATGTCTACTATACAGCTAAGGGTGACAATAATATAATGTGGGACCTTGGGCTTGCGTGGGGACCAGATAAAGAAAACCTTCCTCACACATGTCCTGTACTTGTATCAGATGACTCTAATAAAGGTGGTTGTAATATTGTGATGTTGAATAACGATGAAATCGCGCTTTTCATTTCAAAAAATGGGTCTGAATCTTACATAGAAGTGAGGACTGCTAAAACCAGCGATCCAGGTACTTTAAGTGAACCATTGGTAAAATATATTTTTGATAGCTATAATGCAGTAGTATTCTACGACCAGGATATTGATACATGGTTTATGTATTATCTTCGAGACGGAGATAATAGCATACGTCTTAAGATGGTTTATCCTGATGAACAAAATCCTCGCTAATAAATGCATCATNNTAGCGAGGATTTTGTTCTTTATTTGCCCAAACCGCTGCAATGAACTCCCTGATAAATTTTGCACCCAGCAGTGCCGTATAACCCCTGTCATATTGAGGGGCGATCTCCACTACATCAAAACCTATTGATCGTGGAGCAAGCTTTCGAATAAATGACAGTACCTGACGGTCGGTAAGACCGAAAGGTTCAGGTGTACCCAGTGCAGGAGCAAAAGAAGGATCCAGGACATCCATATCAAGGGATAGATACAAATGCCTGGTATTAAGATATCGGGTCAGTTCAGTATGGACATTATCACAGCCCATATCATATATGTTATCTGCCGTATAATATTTTATATCTCGTAAATCGGCTATTGAATATTCATGACGACTTCCGCTTCGTATCCCGATTGAGATATACTTGCCGGTAACATCCTCAATAATACGACGGCTTATACATGCATGACTGTTCTTTTCACCTGAATAATCATCTCGCAGATCAAGATGTGCATCAAGTATTACTGCACCAAGATCGTGATATCTGAATTTTGCTTCTTTTATACATGGAAGTGTGAGTGAATGTTCACCACCTAACATTATCGGTATCTTCCCCTGTGCAAGAACCTTATTGACCATATCACCTACGGCTGTTATAGCCTGCTCAATAGTACTATTATTACTGATCTCAATATTTCCTGCATCATGCAATGGAACCTCACACAGATCCACATTAAAAAAAGCATTATAGGTTTCAAAACTATATGATGCTTCCCTGATAGCACCAGGAGCTAACCGGCTTCCTTTTCTGTAAGTAGAGGTATAGTCAAAGGGTGCACCGAATATTATAAAAGTGGCATCTCTATAACTGGAATCAGCATCTGCAAAAAAGAAATTGTCAGACATAGTTATCCTGACAGAATAATTGTGATAAAATATTAGATACGCATATCCAGTTTCATCTTGCCCATAGCCACTAAGTATTGGATGTCTTTTCCTGCTTCAACTACATTCTTATATTCATCTGGTATGGGGAGTTCTATAGTAGAATAATCACCCATATCCATAATCTGTGCAGTATTGTTTGATATGGATAGAACCTGACCGTTCTTCCTTTCTACGAGTGGTACATAGATCTTTTGAGTTACAGGTGATATTATGGATCGCTTTTGATTATCGAATATACCGACTGCGTCGACTCTAGCTTTAGCACTACCATGCTTTCCTGGTTTCGAATGGGAAACTGATTTTATAACGCATGGTTCATCGTCAATGATAACATATCTTCCTTCTTTTAGTGTACGGACTTCTGTCTGCTCTTTCATCTGGTCCATTCCTCCGGTATATATGGATGGTGTAATATTAATATCACCTAATATCTTTACGGCTTAAATACGTATCGATGATTACCCGGATTAACTTATTCCCATATTATAGTTTTTGTCTT
>MZXQ01000073.1:13206-13626 GCA_002926195.1 Candidatus Methanomarinus sp. HR1
TCATTATTATATGTTGATATATATTGTTAATTGATATATATCCACAAAATTATAAATAGGTTATAGTACATATATTTATTATAATTGTAAGAATTATAACTTTTGCAAAAGTTTAATTAGGATAATTTCATATAAAAATACAATAAATAAGAATATCCAATGGATATGCTTATGTAAAACAGGAGGCAATTAATTGAAAAAAATAATTCAATATTTATTTTTAATGATCTGTATATTAGCCGGATTATTTATTTCACCAGCGGCTGGAGATAATGCTTCAGATGAATTGAATCATTACTATCATTCAGGGACTGGAAATAATGTTACACATATTATGTATATGGAAATAGACTGGCAAGACTGCACCTCAGCAACAATTATTTTTATCAGAAAATATAATATCGGACCAGGTGATAATGC
>MZXQ01000107.1:0-21464 GCA_002926195.1 Candidatus Methanomarinus sp. HR1
AGGCGGCGGTCAACGCTGATAACCCATCTGAGTAGTTCTTCGATGCTTTCAGTCCGGTCTTCCATCACATTTATTCCTGCTTCTGCAGATGTTCAAACAATTCACCATACACGGTACTCAAATCACCAGTGCCTTTCCTGATGAGATGTATGACATGCTACTTTTCGGCATGAATGGAGTGATGCATCTCAAGGTTTAAGTGAGTTATCATATCTTGTCATAACGTGACTGACGCAGTCTTAATATCCGAAAGCATACCAGACAGGGATGTAGAAAACCTCACGTCCGGTTCTGTGAAGGGGCTTATAGTAACCTCTGATTTGAAGTGGAAACAAGTAAATGCGAACAAAGTGAGCATTTTCTTGTTTTTTTAGTAATATTATGTTATATCCGTATTAATAATATTACTGGTATATCTGGAAAGAGATAATAATGCAAGCAAAAAACAGATTACAGATTCAGCACCCTGGTTAGCACTGACTCCCTGTGAATCCAGTCCATCTGCCACAGCCCCTGTTGAGAAATCATATACCGGAACACCTAAACGGTTTCTTCCCAGGAACCATTCAAAAGCACGGTGTGCCAGATGGAGGTATTCTTTATTGCCTGTTACAACATAAGCAGTTATATAGGCTTTAGTAAGGTAACCAGCATCTATGGGCTGCTGTCCGAACATGGCTTTTTCTTTACCCATACAGTACCAGCCTTCATTGCCCACAAGATCAAAGAACTTATCATTCCACTGGATATCTGTAAGAAAATCAAGAGTGGATAGGGCGACCTCTTTATATTTATCATTATAAGTTACCTGGTATGCATGCAGTAATGCCTCACAAATTTTGGCATTACCATATGTTACTATCGGTTCGAACCATTTCCAGTCTTCCTTGTGGTTCTCTTCATATAATTCCACCAGTTCATCGGATAACTTAATTAATATACGTCTGAACCGGCTTGCACCCTCATATTTTTTTAATACGGCATATAATCCGCAGATGGTATATGCCTTTGCTCTGGGATATTGAAGTTCTTCCAGGAGCAATTCGGACTTTTCGATCATGCTTAACGCTAAAGCGCGCATTCCTTCTGTCGGGCCTGAGTTGACTATATAACCCAGTCCGTAGATTGCCCGGCCCAGTGTATCTTCGCTGCCATTTTCATCCATGAATCTTCTATCATAACCCAAAAAATTATGAAAATGCCCCTTCTCAGTCTGGGCATGTTCTAAGAAACTTAAATAAGTAGTGACCAAAGGAATAATATTTTCATTGGGTTTTTGCTGGTGCATCCTGGTCAGGGTTACCAGTGCCCTGCCAATATCATCTGTGCTATATCCGTTATTGCGGTCCGGAATGCCGAAAGCTGCATGCTGGAACATTCCCACGTCATCAGTAAGCAGTCTGAAGTGATCCATTTTTATCTCAGGTAAAGTGGTTCTGGGAAATGTAAGAGTTTCCCATTGCTTTTCTGATTTTTGTATTCTCTCGTCGATCACTTCTTCAAAAAGATTAACATATTGCCGTCCTACTTCTTTCCATGTCATTTGCCTCCCGAACTTATAGGCTTTCTTACGCAACTCATTATATTTATCAGGATCATTGATCACTGATAGTAACGCCTGGCTAAAACCTTCTACATCTTTAAAATCAACCAGCAGACCGCGTCCATTAGCGAGTATTTCCTCGGCATACCAATAAGGGGTCGAAATGATCGCTTTTCCCATTCCTAAAGCATATGACAATGCTCCGCTAACGATCTGTTCTTTGGAAAGGTAAGGGGAGACATAAATATCGCTTGCAGAAATATATTTGCAAAGCTCGGTTACTGTTACAAACCTGTCATGGAAAATAACATTGTTATCCAGTCCAAGACTGTGGACCTTACGTTCAAGAGATAGTCTGTATTTTTCTCCTTCGGTTTTTATTACTTCCGGGTGCGTAGCACCCAGTATCAAATAGATCAGGTCAGGTTTTTGTTCCACAACAGGTGGAAGGGCTTCCAGCATTGTTTCAATACCCTTGCCTGAACTTAACAGCCCGAAGGTCAGGATTATAAATCGTCCCTCCAGATAAAGCCGATTCTTGAATTTTTCAGTTTCAATAAAAGGGAAATCAGGCACACCGTGATAAATGAGTTCTATCTTTTTATCAGGTACGTTATATGATTCTTTTAATATATCTCCACCCATTTTACTCATTATGACCAGTCTGTCAGAATAACGGACAAGTTCTTCCATGGATTTTCTATATCTGGGATCCGGGTCCTTGATGATAGTATGAAGGGTAGTGACGATCGGCTTTCTTATACTGCTGATAAGAGATGTAAGATATCCTCCGGCTATTCCGCCAAAAAGCCCGAATTCATGCTGCAGGCATACAAGATCTACATCTGAGAAGTTGATATAATCGGCTGCATGTTGATAATCAAAAAGGTGGTTTTGCTGGATCTCAAATGAAACTTCCGGAGGATAATGATATCCTTCTAAAATATTATTCATTGCTATAACGCGAAGGTCACTGGATTTGGTTTCTTTGGAAATGGATCTATACAGGTCAGAAGTGAATGTAGCTATTCCACATTTTCTGGGGATATAACTTCCTATAAAAAGGATTTTGAGTGGTTTTCTCATTAGTAATATTATTATTATAATATGTAATAATGGTATGGTATTTATGCATCCATTTCAAAAAAATATGGTAAAATGCAAGATTTAATTAGACACAGATCCCACTTATTTTTATAATCACTATTAACCTATGTAATCTATGCCTCAAAATTTTGAACAGTAAAATCAATTGCCATTTAATATGAAAAGGATACATATTTATTTACTATGTTCCATATCGAGCCAATTTACTTCATTTTATGCATCTGGCGATCTTATCCCTGGCTGTCTGTATGATCATCTTATGGTCAAATGCTAACTCAGGCAGATCATCGGGATCAAACAGTTCCGCGTCCAGTGCATCTGATGAAGCTGATAATATACCGTGCCCTAAAGACGTAAAACAAATTGTAACAGTATGGCCACGCGGGTCTCGTTCGGGATCTGAGAATACACCAACCATCTCTTTTAAATCCACATCAAGCCCTGTTTCTTCAAGTGCTTCACGTACGGCTGCTTCTTCCACAGTTTCCCCTATATCTACAAAACCTCCTGGTAATGCCCATGTACCCTGATACGGAGGATTCAAACGTTTTATCAATACGATCTTATCCCTGACCAAGATAATTATATCCACTGTTAAGCTGGGTGTTATAGGTTTGCTCATTTTCCACATCTCCACCTTCTATACCTGCAATATATAANCAGAGGTCCTTTACCCTGAGAATATGGGTGATATCGTGACCTGCTGCGGCTTTATTTTTCGGGATCGAATTAACTGATCTTAGTATTTGCTCTTGTTTATATTGCATAATAATATTTTGAAGATTCTCTGAAGTTTAAGCTAAGATAATTCGTTTTTGGACTATTTACTTTTTACTTTAGCATACTGCGGTGGTATATGGACTATATGGCATTTATGACATCCTTCACCTATTTGATGCCTGATCTCTTCAGCCGCACTTAAGCTTACAGGATCACTAGCATTGATCTTATCTCCCATCTCATCGATAAGTATCCAGGTATCTTCATCAATATAATACTTTATCTCGGAAACATGGCATGAACTACAGGCATAACTCATGTTTTTATACATAGACTTGAACTGATCATAACTTTGTTGTGCGCCGGTCAGGTCTGCTTCTTTGATGTTAATGCCTATCCCATCAAAACCAGGTAGCAGGTACATCATCTTTGCCTCCCGGAACGGCAATGGTCCTTTTGGAGTTGTAATATTAATATCTGCAAAGTCATCCCAGTAATACTTATTATAAACATCAGGCATTGTGTCTATATGACACTTCGAACAGGTAATGCCGTTTTCTCCTAATGCCTCATAGACGGCGGGTATATCATCGGATTCAAGTGCTGTTCCAATAGTTTCAACTGCAGCCGGGTTATAATATTCTTCCCATTCAGGTACTAATTTAATATTGTCATTATAAATCCTGGAAAAAGCCTCAAATGATCTTACAGCATTATCCATATCTCCCTGTTGAATATTTACACTGATTCCTGTCATTGATTCTCCCAGTTTGTACATCTCAATGAGATATTCGGATGGATATTTCGTATAATACTGGTCAAGCGATGGAGGTAGAGCCTGACTTTCAATTTTATTATTCTCTATCGAATTAATATTAGTATTATTAGTATCGTTCTGGTCACCATTACTATCTTCGTTCAGACAACACATCGAACATGTGATAATAGCAGTGATCCCTATTATTATCAACAATTTCTTTATAAATATATTAATCATCATGTAATCTCCTTTCAACTTGAATACCATGGATAGATCTTTTTATAGTATATTAAGTATAACTTGATATATTGAAAATGCTCACTCCGTTCACATTTTCTAATCTTCAGCTTCTTCGAAGCTTCAAGCAAAGATTCTACGAATCTTTTAATCTTCAGCTTCTTCGAAGCTTCAAGCAAAGATTCTACGAATCTTTTAATCTTCAGCTTCTTCGAAGCTTCAAGCAAAGATTCTACGAATCTTTTAATCTTCAGCTTCTTCGAAGCTTCAGTCAAGAAAATCCGAGCGCTAGCGAGGATTTTGTTCTCTTGAATGTAACTAATTTAAGCATATACAAGGCTATATATGCATTTATAATATTTCAATAATACTCTTCTTTTATATCACANTTTAATTAAGATCATNCGTAGAATCCAGGACTATTACTTTTTTCTTAAAATTAATAATCAATAATCAATAAAGATTCCTGGTAGCTTTTTAAAAAATTCAATCGTCCACATCAGTAAATTATCTAAAAAAAGGCATGAGAAACCGAATTTTTAATCAACATCATTTCAAATATTTAAAAAAAACCATATCATTCTACCTAAAACACCCTCCAAATCCTAAAAGATTATTTCATAACGTTTTTATACATATAACTCAACTCATCTTTCATAAAATATCAGGTGATGATATGGAAAATATTATTGACATTTATATACCTGTAGCGGTATTTGTAATTTTTGGACTTGCGATTCCACTAATATGTATGTTCCTTGTAAAACAATTGTCACCAAGGAGCAAGAATCCTGTCAAGTTCACAACCTATGAGAGTGGTTCAGTACCTTCGGGTAGTGCAAATATCATGTTCAATACCGAATATTATATTTATGCAATCATTTTCGTGTTGTTTGATGCTGAAATTTTGTTTTTATATCCATGGGTCACAGTATACATGAATGATATGGTGATCAAAAATGTGGACGGTTTCAGCACCGGGCTTGCAGTAGCAGAAATGACAGTATTTATGATAATTCTGCTATTAGGATTAATCTACGAATGGAAGAAGGGGGCCTTAGAATGGGTCAGATAGAAGATGAAATTATTCCACCGAATGTTGGATTTGCCACTACCAGTGCAATACATGAGTTCATTAAGAATTCACCTTTCCAAAAGCTGGTTAACTGGGGACGTAAGAACTCGTTATGGTTCATGACGCATCCAATGGGCTGTTGTGGAATTGAACAGATATGCGTGGGTGTAGCCCACTATGATACTGATAGATTCGGTATCATTCCGCGATGTTCTCCAAGACAGGCTGATGTGATGATGATCAGCGGATATGTCAGCAAGAAATATCTGCCAGCTTTAATCAGGGTCTGGGACCAGATGCTTGAACCAAGATGGATTTTAATGATGGGCGAATGCGCAATATCAGGCGGTCCATGGTGGGAATCATATAGTACAGCCATCAATCTGGATGAGATATTCCCTGTAGATATTTATATCCCTGGCTGTCCACCAAGACCGGAAGCCCTTCTACAGGGTTTTATTGAATTGCAAAAAAAGATCGTCGCACAGCAGGATCGAACTGTTATACCGAATCCGGCAGAGGAGGGTCTTGGAGATGGCTACTGATAAGACCATTATGGTAGAATTGACTGATGCATTCTCAGATGCTATATCCGATGTGGATGTACCTTCTGCTAATCGGGCTGAGGCAAAAATTGATGGCAGTAAAGTAACAGAGATCATGCAGTTTTTACGTGACAAGGGTTTTGATCATCTTTCATGTATATCAGGTGTGGACTATCCTCCTGATAAAATGGAGGTTGTATATCATGTAACTTCTTATTCTGCTCCTTTGATAATAACTTTAAAGGCTACGCTTCCCAGGGATGATCCCAATATTGATTCATTGTGTGCTATCTACTGGAATGCTAACTGGTATGAAAGAGAAACATGGGAGATGTTCGGAATAGTTTTCAATGACTGTCCGTATCTGAAAGTGTTAATTCTTCCGGAAGAAATGGATGGAGAATGGCCGATGCGTAGAGACTACGCAGGATATCCCAATGCAACATAGGTGATGAGAAATGACACATGAAAACACTCAAATTACTTCCCCGCCATCGCCATCTGAGATCCTTCTTCATCTTGGACCGCAGCATCCGCTGCAACCAGGTCCGTTCTTGCTTGATCTTAAGATCGATGGAGAGACTATAAGAGAAGCTGAACTCAAGATAGGCTATATTCACAAAGGCATGGAAAAGGTTTTCGAGGACAGGACGTATATTCAGATCATGCCTTTGACAGACAGGATATGTTATCTTGCATCTAATGCAAACAACGATGTATACTGTCGGGCCGTTGAAGAACTACTGGGTATTGAACCAACACCACGTGCCAAGTATCTGAGAGTAATAACTAATGAACTTAACAGGATACAGAGCCACCTATTAGGTATAGGTGAATATACCACTGATGTAGGCTTTTTAACTATGTTCATTTATATGGTGAGAGAACGAGAAAGTATTGTATCGCTGTTGGAAGCTATCACAGGTTCGAGGCTGAATCACAATTATGCACGCTTCGGCGGAGTGGCAAACGATCTACCCCCGAATTATAAGAGTATGGCATTAAAGGCACTTGGTGAAGTGGGAAAACTTGTCAAATCACACGATGAAATGATGTCAAGTGATTCAATATATCTTAAAAGGACCAAAGGTGTAGGAGTACTGACTGATAAGGTAGCCAGTGAACTCGGTGTGGCAGGACCACCCTTAAGGGCCACTGGTGTGGAGTATGATCTAAGGCGGATTGAGCCATATCTGGTATATGACGATCTTGATTTTAAGGTAATCACACAACAGGACGGAGATGTTTTCTCCCGGGTCAAGGTTCGATTACTGGAGATACAGGAAAGTATATTCATTATCGAGCAGTGCCTGGACCAGATGCCATCAGGCCCGTATAAGCAGCATGTGACGCCTTATATTACAAGACCAAAAGTAGGAGAAGTATATACCCGTATCGAAGATCCGAGAGGCGAATTGGCTATGTACCTGGTATCCGATGGGTCCAATAAACCATACCGTTTCAGGATAAGAGGTCCGGCATTTGCTACAGCGCAGGCACTACCGCCCTTATTAATAGGGACATATATGGCAGATGTAGCTGCCATAGCAGCAAGTATGGATTCATGTACCAGTGAGGTAGATCGATAGGAGGCGTGAATTATGATTATTTATGATGAAATAATGTATTGGCTTGTTTTAATTTTTGCAGAGAGTCACCCTTATTCGGATTGGATAAGAGGTATTCTTGGCGGACTTGTTATAGGAGCCGTATTCGGAGGGGCCCTGGTAATGGTATATCTTGAGCGTAAATTCCTCGGAGATATCCAGTCCAGGATAGGTCCTAACCGTGTAGGCGGCAGATATGGTGTGTTGCAGTTGATTGCAGATGCCATTAAATTGTTTACTAAAGAAGATATTATACCGGCCAATGCAGATAAGTGGTTATTTATCGGAGCTCCGATCGTTGCTCTGACTTCAGGGTTCTTGATGGTAGCCGTACTTCCTTTTGATTATTTATTGATCAATGGTAGTTATTATGCAGTGAATGTAACCAGGATGGATATCAGTATCCTGTATCTTGAAGCAGTGTCCGGATTGGCTGTCTTTGCCATATTTATGGCAGGATGGGGATCAGGCAGTAAATATTCAATGCTCGGGGGTTTCAGGAACATAGCCAAGATGATCGGTTACGAGATCCCATTAGGTATTTCTATAATCAGTGTGGCTATAATGGCACAATCACTGGATATTGTAGAAATTGTTGAGGCTCAGGATTTCCTTTGGAATATAATAATCCATCCATTAGCGTTTATAGTATTCGGTATATGTCTTATAGCAGATGTAGGACGTATACCTTTTGATCAGACAGAATCAGAAGAAGAGATCATTGCCGGATGGGCTACGGAATACAGTGGTATGAGATGGGGTCTTGCATTCTTTGCAGAATACCTTCATGCTGTTGTGGGTTCATTCATGGTGGCTCTAATATTCCTTGGTGGATGGAACGGTCTTCCAATTGTAGGTAATCTGTATATCCCTGGAATATTCTGGTTGATTATTAAAACAATAATGGTGATAATGTTCTTTATATGGACACGTGCTGCATTACCAAGATACAGGATAGACCAGGTAGTTGACCTTGGATGGAAATGCTTACTTCCTCTATCGTTATTGTGTCTGGTCTGGTCTACTATTATAGGATTAGTTTTCGGATAAGGAGGGGAAAAAGATGGTATTAAAAAATTATCTATTAACACTTCGTAATGTGTATACAAAATCGGTAACAAGACTCTATCCGGAAGAGATTATGGAACTGCCTGATGCATTTAGAGGGCAGCAGCATCTGGATATGGATAAATGCGTAGGCTGCGGCATATGCTCTCAGGTTTGTCCCAATAAGGTTATTGAGATCGTAAAATGCGGGAAATGGTATCCCCAGTTTGATAACGGGCATTGCCTGTTCTGTGGACTTTGTATTGACTTTTGTCCCAATGGGGCGCTATCAATGACAAAGCATTTCGAACTTTGTTCATGGGATCGACAGGGTACTATTTACAGGCCCGACCAGATATCAGTTCCGAATAAAGCAGAACTTGAAGGCAGGACAGGAGGGTATACAAAATGATCAATCTCGAGATCATACCCTTTATGATCGTTTCATTGATAATGATCATTTCGTCCATTTTGGTAGTAAAAGCCAAAGATGTTGTTCATTGCGCTTTCGCCTGTGTGGTATCTATGCTAAGTGTAGCAGGATTCTATGTACTTCTTAATGCTCAGTTCATGGCAGTTGTCCAGATACTGGTATATGTAGGAGGTATTGGAGTAATGATACTCTTTGCTGTGATGTTGACCGGACGAGGACAGGAGGTGGAGTGATTATGGAACAAATATCAGGTGATATTGGAAAAATACTGAATCTGATAGTCATGCTCCTGCTGATCGCTGCATTGGTCTTTGCAATAACCAGTTCTGTTGGTAATCTTGAACCTCCGGTATCCCTTGAATATCTCGAGTGGGAAGAGGGTGTACTTGATACCAGCGGTATAGAACATATAGGATCATTAGTATTCAGTGAATATGTAGTGCCTTTTGAGATTCTTTCACTGATCTTGCTTGCAGCATTGATATCCGGTGCATATATGTCCAAAAAGGAGGTGTAATAATGTTACCAATTAGTTATTTCCTGATCGTTTCAGCTATAGTCTTTTGTATAGGAGTATATGGCGTAATGACATTGAGATCCGGTATCATGATTATGATGTGTGTGGAATTGATGATCAATTCGGCAAATGTCAATCTGGTTGCATTCTCATCTCATTTCGGGCAGATGAATGGCCAGGTATTTGCCCTGTTCTGTATAGCATTAGCAGCGGCTGAAGCTGCAATAGGATTTGCAATACTAATGTCGATCTTCAGATCAAATAAGAATATTAATATTGATAATCTCAATATCCTGAGGTGGTAAGATATGGTTAATGATGTTACTAATATTGCATATTTAATCGTGGCACTTCCCGTATTGGCATTCGTTCTTACCCTTGCCTTTGGTAAGAAACTCCCCTCAGGCGGAGGATTTATACCTATACTGGCCATCGCTTTATCCTTTATTATTTCAGTAATGGCGTTTTTGCAGATACGTGAAACAGGCATGGCTATTGAGACATCTTCTCACTGGTTTGCAGTATTAAATGCAGGTATATTTATCGATCCTCTTGCAAGTGTGATGTTGTTGATGGTCTCTTTTGTGAGTCTTCTCATCCACATCTATGCAATAGGTTATATGGCACATGACCCTGCCAAACCCAGATATTTCGCAGAAACCGCACTATTTACGGCTGCTATGCTGGGTGTGGTTTTAGCTGATAATATAATTCAATTCTTTATTGCATGGGAATTAGTGGGCTTATGTTCATATCTGCTGATTGGTTTTTGGAATCATAAACCAACAGCAGCTGCTGCTGGTAAAAAGGCATTTCTAACTACCCGTGTAGGTGATGTGCTATTTTTAGCAGGTATAGTAATTTTATTCTTCAATATGCGTGAGCATGTCCTTCCCCATTTAAGCGGACAGGAAGATGTTTATCTGCTCCAGTTCAAGACAATCTTTGAAAATATTGCATTGATACCCTCGGGGCAGCTTACCCTTATTACACTGCTCTTCTTTGGCGGTGCAGTAGGTAAGAGTGGACAGTTTCCCTTACATGTATGGCTGCCTGATGCAATGGAAGGTCCGACAACAGTTTCGGCCTTAATTCATGCAGCTACCATGGTAACAGCTGGTGTATACCTGGTTGCAAGGACATTCCCTATGTTTATTGCAGCACCGGATTCACTTATGGTTGTAGCTTATGTAGGCGGCTTTACAGCATTGTTCGCATCTACTATGGGATTGGTAATGAACGATATTAAACGTGTACTTGCCTTTTCTACTATCAGTCAGCTTGGATATATGATGCTCGCACTTGGAATGGGTGCGGTGATCGGTGCTGAAGCTGTAGGTTTTGCTATGTTCCATCTTATTAACCATGCATTCTTCAAAGCCTGTCTGTTCTTATGTGCAGGTAGTGTCATTCATTCTACCGGGACTAATGATCTGCGTGAAATGGGTGGTCTGTATAGTAAGATGAAGATCACAGGGATTACCATGTTATTTGCATCTCTTGCTTTAGCAGGTATTGGTATACCATTTGTTAAAATACTTGATACACCTATAGGTACCAGCGGTTTTGTCAGTAAGGATGCGATCATTGTGGAAGGTACATATGTATTTGCTCATCTTTCAGATAACTGGATCCCATTTGCCTTTGGTATAATAGCGGCATTATTAACTGCTATATATACATTCAGGCTGTGGTTCATGGCATTTACAGGGAAACCACGTCAGGAAAGACATCCTCACGAGTCACCTTTTTCTATGACAGGAGTATTGTCAGTCCTTGCANTATTTGCGTTGGTATTCGGAATGCTTACTTTCCTTCCGTTTTTAGAATTCGTAGGACATACCTATGATCATGAAGANATTCACCATCTTGCTGAATTGGGTGGTAATCATATTATAGACCATAATGAACTTCATCATATTGTCGGTGAAGCTTCGCCTATAATATTCTTATTACCTGTTGTTGTCGGTGTAGGTGGACTCTTATTAGCATGGGTGATCTATAACAGACGGTGGATAAGTGTGGCATCTATCGGGAATTGGAAAAATCCGATCTTTGCGGTTATTGCCAGGCGGTACTACCAGCACGAAATATTTATTGAGTTGATCGCTTTGAAATTTACTTATGGAGTTCTTGCATTGAGCGCTGAATTTATTGATCGCAGGATAGTGGATGGTATCATCGACGGTATCAGTGACTTTGTCGTTGGATCTGCAGATGTCGTGAAAAAGATACAGACTGGTGTAGTCCAGAACTATGCCACTGCAACGGTTGCAGGAGTAGCTTTGCTGGGTCTGATACTTTCATTTTTGTCAATTACGGGGGTGATTTAGATGAATATATATCTATCACTGATCCTGTTCTTGCCTTTAATAGGCGCAGCATTGACATTCTTTATCAAACCGCGTGAGATTGCAAGAGTAGTTGCACTGGTATTCTCAGTTATTCCCCTGTTCATCACAGCACTGTTATTAACAACATTCAAGAGTGGTTCAGGCTTCCAATTTCCAGAGAACTATACATGGATCAGCAGTCTGGGAATTAATTATACACTGGGTGTTGACGGCATCAGTATGCCATTAATATTACTCAATGCGATCCTTTGTCCCCTGACAATCATTTATTCATGGGGTGAGCATAAAAATGCAAATCAGTACTTTGCTCTATTAATGATACTGCAAGCAGGTGTGTTTGGTGTGTTCATGGCACTGGACTTCTTTTTGTTCTATATCTTCTGGGAGCTTACACTGATACCATTATACTTCCTGATAAGTATCTGGGGTGGTCCGAATAAGGATTATGCAGCCATCAAGTTCTTCATATATACACATGTGGCCAGTCTTGTAATGCTGCTTGGTATATTTGCACTGTACTTCAGTACAAATATCAATACATTCTATATACCTGATCTCCTCGGAGCATTTGCAGGTCTGGATGATGTAATGAAAGCAGCAATATTCCTTTCCATATTCTTCGGATTCATGGTTAAGATGCCTACTGTACCATTCCATACCTGGCTTCCTGATGCTCATGTGGAAGCACCGACTGCAGGTAGTGTACTGCTTGCCGGTGTGCTCCTTAAGATGGGCGGATACGGACTGTTCAGAGTACTTCTGCCTATGATCCAGGATATGGGTACTTACCAGGGTCAGATCATTACGATAATGGCCTTTTTCGGAGTGCTGAGTATCTTATATGGTACTTTTGCGGCATTGGCTCAAACAGACCTAAAGAAAATGGTAGCCTACAGCAGCGTAAGTCATATGGGCTTTGTAATGCTGGGTGCGGCAGCCTTTAATGTTATGTCTGTTTCAGGTGCTATGTTCCAGCAGTTCAGTCACGGACTGATCACTGCAGTGTTGTTCATGAGTGTTGGTGTGATCCAGCATAATGTTCATACAAGGGTAATATCAGAACTCGGCGGTCTTACAAAGAAGATGCCTAAACTTTCCTTTATCATGATGGCAGGTTTCATGGCATCCCTCGGATTACCGTTAATGTGCGGTTTTGTAGCTGAATTCCTGGTACTTACCGGTACATACCTGACAATGCATGTATTTGCATTACTGGCTTTCGTGGGTATTGTAGCAACAGCCGGATATCATCTGTGGGCTTTGCAAAGAGCTATGTTTGGCAGTTTCAATGAGAAACTGGGTGATATTAAAGATACGGTTTCTTATGAGTGGATACCCATGGGAATACTGGTGCTTCTTATCATCTACTTCGGTGTTAACCCGGCGCCGGTATTGGATATATTCCAAGCCGCCAGTAGCGTCATACCGGGGGTGGAGTTGATATGAGTTTTACATTTGAATCTCTTATACCATTTGCTCCCGAGATTATATTGGTAATTGCAGCCCTTACAGTAATGATAATAGGACTGTTCATGGAAACATCAAGTAAAAAATTACTGGGTTATTTTTCCATTGTGGCCTTATTAGCATCTATAGCAGTTATTATAGCAAAAGGCGTATACGAAGTGGAGTTAACTGGATTATTAGCTGGTTCGCTCACTATTGATCCTATGAGCCAGTTCTTTAAACTGACATTTTTACTGGTGTCCTTACTGGTAGTAATAGCTTCAATAAAAGAATTTGAAGAACATTCCAACCAGGATGAATATTATACGTTGATACTACTCGGTACTGTCGGTATGATGATAGTGGCGTCTGCTGTTGATATTGTGACAATGTTCATAGGCTTCGAACTTGCCAGTTTATCTACTTATGTACTGGCAGGGTTCAATAAGAATGAACCCAAGAACATAGAAGCAGCTATTAAATACTTTATCATCGGTGCGGTATCATCCACAATACTGCTGTTTGGCCTGTCTTATTTATATGGCTTAAGTGGCGGTCTGACTAATATCGATGAGTTGGCAAACTTCTTCAGTATGAACGCTGAATTGCTTATAAGCCCCATGGGTATAATGGCATTAGTAATGATCACTGCAGGATTCGGGTTCAAGATGGCACTGGTACCATTCCATATGTGGGCACCGGATGTATATCAGGGATCACCTTCTGTAATATCAGCACTGCTTGCAGCAGGATCTAAGAAGATGGCATTTGTAGCTGCCTTCAGAGTACTGCTAGTTGCAATGATTGCTATGAAGGTTGAAATAGGAATATTGTTCGCAATACTGGCTGTGGCTACTATGACACTGGGTAATGTGGTTGCTGTAAGCCAGAAGAGCATTAAAAGGATGCTTGCCTATTCTTCAATAGCTCAGGCAGGTTATATTGCCATGGTCTTTGTTGTGGTAACTCCCGAAGCATTAACAGGCGGTATACTGTATGTAATGTCTCATGCATTTATGAAAGCAGGGGCATTTATTACCGTTGGTGCTGTTTGTTATGTTTTGTTGAAACAGAATAGTAAGGCACAGGATGTTGACCATATTGATAATTTTGCAGGACTTGGAAAGAGGTCGCCATTTTTGGCATTTAGTATGTTGCTATTCCTCTTTGCATTGGCTGGAATACCGCCTACTGCAGGTTTTGTCAGTAAGTTCATACTGTTCTTAGCAGTACTCAAGGCAGATTATCTATATCTGGTGGTCATAGCTATATTGAACAGTGCACTGTCCCTGTATTATTATGCCAGGGTTGTAAAGTATATGTATGTACTTCCACCTGCATCGGACGAGAAGATGTCAGTACCCACTCCTTATGTATTAGCCATTGTGCTGGCCATGATCGGTGTACTGGCTATAGGAATCGTTCCTGAACCCTTTGTCGAGTGGGCTGCAAGTGCAGCCGAGGTATTGTTTTATTAGGTGGTGAAAAGAAATGGCAGATTGTGATCTATGCGGAGTAGGGCGACCTACTCTTTGTCCTCTTAAGGTACATGTACAAAGGTTCTATAGTGCATATCCCAAAGGTATGTGGATGAACCTGTGCGAGGAATGCACTGAAGCTACGCATGATTCCTTCCAGCTTAATTCCGAGAAAAGCGGTAATAAATGCCAGCTTTGCGGAAAGAAGGGTGAGCAGTTATATGCTGTGGAAATAAGGATTCCTGATTTCAGCGAACCTTATTATAAGGAAGATGAAAGGGCTCTATGTGCTGACTGCCTTCAGGCTGGCGAGGATGCCTATAATCGGCGTCAAAAAGAAAAAGCTGAAGAACACGAACATTAAATCGATTCAAGTAACTGCTCGCTAACGTTTGCAGTTACTTGATTTATGTATAAAGAATCCGGCAAAGCCGGATTTTATTTCTTTTTTTTGGGCAATGAAGTTCTAGCGTTTTTGTATCCAACCCTTATAAGATACTTGGAATTCTGAATTTTAGGACACTCTTCCAACTCGGGTTTTACAATTTGGACATGTTTTTTCAATTTATGGCATCATTGTCTGACAAATTGGACACGCTCGATCAGCATATTGGCCTTTCATAAATATACTAATTTTTACTATTTCATGTATATACTTTACTTTAAAGTAAAAAAAGAAATGTTTGGAATTAATTATTCAGTGTAAACCGGAACTCCCTTTTGCATAAGGTAATATCCATTTCCATCAATTGTAGACATTAAATTAACAATTTTTTCAAGAACGTCATAAGTATCTTCATTATTTCTTATTCTGTCTTCTAATAATTCAAGACAATTGCTTAGTCCATCGAAAAATTCGTCTGTAATCGGAATTGTATTATCACCAGACATGAAGATAGCTATGCGGCTGAAAATTGCTTGATATGAACTGTTAAGGATAAAATCAATAAATTGCAATTGAGGGTCGAATTCCAAATTAAAAATTCGTCGAGTCATCCCATAAGCAGAACTATAATAATAAGCCTTTTTCCGTAGGTCACTCTCCGCATTAATTTTAGCTCGGCAGTAATTAATCTCATCTGCTAAAATCGTTCTATATTTGGATGAAATATTCACAATTCTCACCAATGATAGGGGTTGTTTTCTGGATAAGGGATAGTAACACTGTTTGCATCTGTTGGCGCTGATGGACGTCTTTCAAAATCAATTTGACCTCCGGCTAAAACATCGGTTGTTGTGGGTTTATCGAAGGGTGCATGTGTCATTTTATGAGGTATAAAAATGTCATTTTCAATATAATTCAAATTTTCTTGAATTATATTGCCAATTTCATAAATTTCTGTTGCTGTGGGTACATATTCATAATCGTCTATCATATTATGAATTTCATCTTCAGATACACCTAAATTTTCAGATGCTTCTAAAACTGTTAAATTTCCCTGAAACAGTCCATCCATGACCTCTTTTGTTGTAGACTCCATAAATTACATACTCCTCATAATTGATAATAGCTAAATATGTGTTGCTTATAATTATTAAATGTATTCATACAGGATTTTGTTTCATTATTAATCCAATCATTTCGCTTAAGGGTATCATCTATTAGCTCATTTCCATGATTAGTAACCAAATGTGGTATTTCTTTCTTTTTATACAAATCAAGGGATGTGTTTACACAAGATTTTGCATCCAAAATTTCCATTTGTTTCAAATATTTTATTGCATCCAAAAGGTGAAATGCTCGTGTTTTTCTGTCAAAAATTTTTATATACTTTTTTGCTTCCAATAAAAAATGTGTATCTGAGCTTACGATAAAATCAGCACCGGTTTTATTGCAAGAATATAACACAGCAGAATCCTTTTTGTCTAAAATGATTTTTTCATTTCGTATTCTAGTCCTAAATTCTTTGAAGTCCATTTCATCTGGTTCATCTATAACAACAAATTGATACTTTCTAAATTTATTACGTACATCATGAGGCATTTCAATAAAATTATCATAAGACATGCAAATCTTAAAATTAGAATTATCTAGTACCTGCATTATTTTGTCAAGTTTGTTTATTTTTTCCAAATCCCAAGGAACGTTTGCATCAAAAACAAATTCAATCATATGGTTCATAATATTCTAACCTAAATATAGCTTACGAAATTAATAAATACTAAATTTGTGCATAAATATCTTGTAAAAATACATTTCCATATACGGGCATAAACCTCCCCATCTAACAGTCAACGACCCCGGATTGCTTCGCAAAATCCGAGGCATCTCAAAGGTGCATCAGCTAATCAAAAAAACTCTTACTGTGTTTCAAGTTGGTAGCTCAAGAGTGAACTAAGCATTTTTTTCCTCCCACAACATTTTTTATACTTCAATCTACTTCCACACGGACATATTTCATTTCTGCCAATCTTCTTTCCAATTCTAATTTTTCTACCTTGACCTATTCCTTCCAGCATTTGTTTTGCATTTTTTTCTAACTCTCCATCATATTCCCATTTTTGATCGTTAAAAGCGACTGCATCTATTATTTCATGACTGTTTTTTAGGCTCCCAAGGCCAATCCAAACATCACCTTTGCTTTTATATTTTCTTAATTGACATAAAGTTAGCAATCTTGTTTTTAAATCTTCAGAATTATTAGAGTTTAACGAGACATAAGTAACACCAACACGAGGGAAGGAACTTTCATCTGGTGGCATAGAAAAATTATGGAATTTCCCATCTATTAATGTTTGTTGCTTCTGTTTGATAATAAAATCGACAAGATTTTTCCTAGTATCTCCAGACAAATCCAAAAGATAAAAAATAATATCTGTTATTCTCGCCTGATTGAAAGTTTTTAACTGATCACATAATTGGTCGAAGTGTTCATTTTTCCATCTATTTTTGATTTCATCGCCTTCATCTGAAACCTCCAAACCTAATTTAAGTGGATAATAATTTCTATCAATTAATTGGGCAAAACTGTTTTCAATCATGACCATATTCATTTTCGGAATTTCCCACAATTTTTGATCCAAATGATAACCAAGAAAAGCCATTTCTTCATCAGCTCGGAAGTAATCCATCAGTAAAGTTCTTTGTTTGATGTAATACAAAAAATCAAATGGATCATCCAAGTAATGAACTAAAAGTTCTAAATCAAAAATGGTTAAAACTATCGGGTATGGATCATCATCTTTTTTTTCTAAAATGACATGTACTTGATGAGTCAAAGACGGATAGTTCTCCATCGTGATTCCCATTATATAGACTTCATCAATTTCTTCAGAAATATGTATGGCATTTCCGCTCTCATCGAAAAATTCTGCATCTCGTTCTAATATTTTATGACGTGATACAAGCCCTTGTTCGTAGGCGTCTTGGACGGCTCCTTTAAAATCTTTCTGTAATTGATCATCATCACCACTTCGGGAAAGTTCTGTTAATTTTTTAGATTTCACTTGCACACATAATGCTTTGCTACCAAGAAAACAAAGGATATCAATATCCGTATCATCCTTTTTTCTTTTTGTAGAAGTCTCTGATTTGGGAGATTGAATTTTAACAGATTTGAAAGTTCTATCTCTTCCAAATACTTTCAATAAGAATTCATAAGTGATTTCTTCTCCCACTCTCCCTCTATGCTCTCCAAGAGTGTCTCTGTAGGATTTATCTTCTAGCAACATCCAATAAAATGGACTTTCATAAACTGCTTCAAACAATAAAAAAACGATTGGTACGAAATACCTTTCTTCGTCAAGCTTTATAATAGGATGAGAATTAATTAGATTATAATTTCCAATAGTCTGAAATTGAGAATTAAGATTTTCTTCAAAAGAAATCGAAAAATTATCAAGGAATGAATCAATGTTAGTTATATCACCAAAATCTGATTTTCTAATAACAAATAACTCTATTAGACCTTTATAAAATGATTTCCATCCTTCATCCCAGATTCCATCAATGTTCAAGTCTGTATCATCGGGTATATTTTCTAAAAACAGTTCAACATATTGATGTAATTCCATCACTGGTAAAGTCTCTTTTACATATTTTTCCCAATCTTCGTTGGGATTCTTCTTTTTCATTTCCTTAATTACTTGAGGCAGTTCTTCCTTTAGGCCATAAAAGCGAACTTTTTTTGATTTTTCTTGTAAAACAGCTTTTATTTGAGTAACGATATTTTTTGCTTGTTCAATATCAAACGTCTTTTTTTCGAGAAGCCATTGTTTATCATATTTATATTTTCTTTCTAAAAAATCTAAAAATTGAAAATCGTAAACACCAGTTCCAGAATAAAAAATTGGTTCTGTGAGTAGATTTCCTTTCCCCCAAAAATCCTTTTGTTCTTTTCTAAATTCTTCTTTTTTTTGGTCCTCTTCAAGGCTTTTTTTCACTTTTTCTATAAATAGAGTACTGAAAGAATTATGTAATTCTTCCATTAAATCGTAAGTTTTTTGTCTCAATTGAATTAAATCTTGTGGGGTATCTGGCGTGGAAAATTTAATTTCACTTTGAATTACAAATCCAAGTAATAAAGAAGCTTCCTTTGTACTAAGTCTTTTTACATAATCCATTTCATGTAATTCTTCTGGAATTATATGAAAATCTTCAAACATAATCATACAAAGGGCGTAAATATAGCCTTTTGCATTTACCAAGTTTTTAATATCCCCAATTACTAATTCAGTTTTTCTCATCACAATAGTATTACCAGTGAAAGATTATTAATAAAATGTTTTCTTAGCATAAATATTTATTTTCATTTCAAGATATTTTAAGGATGCACATTTTAGCCATTCTCGCAGTCATGGTATACCCCATACAAATGTAACGAGGCCTGTATATAACAATTTCAAGAAATATTTCCTTTCCTACATTCTACAATACATAATATAATCAATAAACTTTTCGAATGTACCGCCCTCCAACTGCAAGAATCACCCTGATATCCTCAAAGACTGGTTCCACCAGTACAAATAGTCAGGCAAGCGACACCGCGCAATATAAACACATTAATGCCGGACACATTGCAAAACACCCATAGAATGCAACTCTATATCTACACTTCCCTTTATCTATCGTACTTGAAGTAATATCATAAATATTATCAATGCAAATTAGTACTACTATACAGGTGAAAAAATGTCAATGAATTTAACCCAAAAGATTCTCTCATCCCACATAATCGAAGGTGAGATGGTACCAACAAAAGAGATTGCCATATCAATTGATCAAACACTGACGCAGGATGCTACAGGTACTATGGCATACCTCCAGTTCGAAGCACTGGATATCCCTCGTGTTAAGACAGAGCTATCTGTCAGCTATGTAGATCATAATATGCTGCAGGCAGGGTTTGAGAATGCCGATGATCATAGGTTCTTACAGACTTTTGCAAGTAAGTACGGTATATATTTCTCAAGACCTGGTAACGGTATCTGTCATCAGGTAAATCTTGAGAGGTTCTCAAAACCAGGAAATACATTAATTGGTTCTGATAGTCATACTCCTACCGGAGGAGGTGCCGGTATGCTGGCTATTGGCGTTGGCGGACTTGATGTGGCAGTAGTCATGGGCGGAGGACCTTATTATATCAAAATGCCGTATGTAGTGGGTGTGGAATTAACCGGTAGTCTTAAACCCTGGGTATCTGCTAAGGATGTGATCCTGGAGATGCTGCGCAGGCTTACGGTAAAGGGCGGTGTGGGTAAAGTATTTGAATACTATGGTGAAGGTGTGAGTACTCTTATGGTACCTGAGCGGGCTACTATTACTAATATGGGTGCAGAACTTGGAGCTACCACATCCGTTTTTCCTTCTGATGAGATCACCGAACAATATTTCAGGCAGCAAAAGAGGCTGGATGACTTCAAATTTATTTCAGCAGATCCTGATGCCAGATACGATGAACATATCACAATTGACCTAAGCGAACTTGAACCAATGATAGCATTACCAGGATCACCTGATAATGTGGTAAAAGTCTCGGAAATAGAAGGTATGAATGTAGAACAGGTGATTATAGGTTCGTGTACTAATTCCAGTTATAAAGAATTAATGGTAGTGGCAGCAGCAGTACAGGGTCGTAAAATAGATCCTGGTGTCAGTTTGCATATCACACCCGGCTCCAGGCAGGTATTGGAGACAATAACACGAAATGGTGGTCTGGCTGAGATGGTATCTGCAGGAGCACGGATCATGGAATCGGCATGTGATGGGTGTATTGGTCTGGGTTCGTCGCCTGCATCCGGTTCAGTATCCATCAGGTCTTTTAACAGGAACTGGAAAGGTAGATCAGGTACAGCGGATGACAACGTCTATCTAGCCAGTCCTGAGACGTGTATTGCTGCTGCTCTTACTGGAGTTATTACTGACCCCAAAAAATTAGGAGATTATCCGGTTATTGATATGCCTGATCATTTTGTTATAGACGACTCTATGATCATTCAACCCTCTGATGATCCTGATTCAGTAGAAGTGATAAGAGGTCCGAATATTAAACCCATTCCAAAAATAACGGCTATATCGCCTGATCTTAAGGGTAATGTATTGATCAAAGTAGGAGATGACATATCAACAGATGCTATTATGCCAGCGGGCCCTAAG
>MZXQ01000107.1:21473-22641 GCA_002926195.1 Candidatus Methanomarinus sp. HR1
GTTTGCTGCAAGGGCTAAGGAAAATCATGGCGGTATCATTGTAGGTGGAGATAACTACGGGCAGGGGTCCAGCAGGGAACATGCTGCTCTTGCACCTTTGTATCTTGAGATTAAAGCAGTTATTGTCAGATCATTTGCCAGGATACATAAGGCTAATCTGGTTAATTTCGGTATACTTCCGCTTGAATTCAATGATCCCGAAAGCTTTGGGTCCTTACAACAAGGTGATGTGCTTGAATGTAAGGGAATTAAGGAACTTATTAGCAACGGTGCTGTTATTATACCTGTTCAAGCAGGGTCTGTGACAATAGAATGCAAANNNGCTCAAAAGCTGCTAAGAAAAGGATTGAAAAGATTCCGATGATGATAAGTTCGCTGGTATTATTAGAGCGTGATCATAACGCTGCAATCAATATACTCAATAATGTAGGACAGGTCATGCCCGAATTAACGCCTGTGAAGATGTTCGTTAGAACGTCTGCGAATACAAATATGTTTTAGACATTAAACGGTAATTGCTCATTTTGTCTTTGATGCTAACGCATAAGCATCGATCGCGGCTACTACCATTATGGGCATATTTATCATATAGAGAGTTAAGATTGCAACAATATTTGCAAAAATGAATAATAATATTCCTCTGGTTAAATAACCAGCATAGAATTGCCCAAGACCAGGTATTATAAAAGACAACAGTGCTGCTAATATCGGACTTGCCATTTTGATCACTTCATATTTAAATAATTAAAAAAAAAACACGGAAGATTCAGAAGTGAATGGGGGAGTGGGAATTAAACAAAGGATGAAATAAGAATTTATTGATCCTCGTGTTCTCTGTATCTTCTGTGGTTAAATTTTTTACCTTATATATATCCAGACCTCTCAATTATTTGGTACAAAATGACCTATCCATAGCTTTTAAGTACCTCGATAATTTGAAATCGTAATCGATATTTTCTATACGAACTAATATAGTATGTTATCTTATTTGAGTATTTCGATATATAGTCGCATCTAAGATTGCATTTCGTTTTTTAATAAAATAATTTAATCTGATCCAGTGGCATTCAGAAACCATCAAATTAGCATTTTGACTTAAGAAATCATCTGTTTTTTTCAGATAGCCTGAATTTATTTCAACATCAAATGTTGCAATAAAAATAACCAC
>MZXQ01000285.1:0-479 GCA_002926195.1 Candidatus Methanomarinus sp. HR1
GTAAACGATGATTGGATCTCGACCATAAGTTTCTGCGGAACTACGCATACACCGAAACCGTTATTTGTATTTATCTTCATGTTATTGTCAGAGTTAATGAGGTGATGTTATGTATCCCCGTATTTCAATCAATCCAAAGGTTTGCCACGGGCAGGCTTGCATTAAAGGGACCCGTATCCCTGTTCACCAGATCATACACATGCTGGCCAATGGAGACACAATTGAGGAACTACTAGAAGAGTATCCTTCACTCGAACGGGAGGATATTCTTACTTGTCTTGACTACGCAGCGTCACTGGCTGAAGAGCAAGTTACACCTATTGAGGCGTTGGCGAGTGCTGTATGAAGATTTTCGTGGACGAAAACATACCATTGATTACTGTTCGGGTGCTGCGTGAGATGGGGCACGAGATGCAGAGTATTTGGCGGACTGGTGGGAAGAGCTGAATAGTTACTAATTAAATATAATGATCAAAAGA
>MZXQ01000285.1:532-757 GCA_002926195.1 Candidatus Methanomarinus sp. HR1
TATGAAATCTTATAGATGCACGATGTGTGGATATATATATGATCCAAATAAAGGAGATCCGGATAATGGAATCGCAGCTGGAACTGAATTTGAGGATCTTCCTGATGACTGGGTCTGTCCGTCCTGTGGTGTGGGTAAGGAACTTTTCAATCCAGTGGCTTAAAGAGAGTCTATTATGATAAGCTGGAAATGTTCGAAGCTCTGGTGGATAACCTCACTGCAGAT
>MZXQ01000285.1:792-2573 GCA_002926195.1 Candidatus Methanomarinus sp. HR1
AACTCTGAGAAGTAATCGATAACTGGTAAGTTTGCACAGAAAGGCTAAAAATTCGTGTGTAAGGTTTGATGAGGGTGGGCATTGTCCCATTTTCCAGTTATTTTCAAGACGCTGATACATAGAAACTGTCTACCCCTGCAACCACTTCCACAATGGCACAAACCTGATACTATTTCCTTTATACTCCTCTACACTTTCCCTGTCCCAGGTAATCACAAGAAGATCACTGCAACCCATCTCACTTTTTGCCCTGATAAGTGACTTCAATTCACGCTCCCTTGTCTTCGGATCATTGATATCATAGCATACCTGTATCAACTGGGAAACAACAGTTCCTTTTCTTATCACAAAATCAACCTCACGATGCTGGTGGTCTTTCCAGTAAAAAATACCAGGACGTGAACTGGAGCCAGACTTTTGCCTCAATAGTTCCACTGCAACAATATTCTCCATCAATTTCCCAATATTTTTTGAAAAACTAAACCCAAGTGCATTTATCATACCAGTATCCATAGCATACACCTTTTTCGGTGAATTTATCTGCTCTTTCTGCTTGAATGAGAACCTATCAAGATGAAAAANNAAGATATGTATCTTCAATGTATCTCATATAATTCTGGACAGTGTGGACGCTCCTGAAATTCAACATGTTCTTCAATTTTGTATAAGAAACCTCATTAGAAAAAGACGATATAAGATAAGTGGCAAGGTTATACAGGTCATCTGCATACCGTACATTGTACCTTTTTACTACATCTTTTAGAATAATACTATCAAAAAGTGTCTGCAAGTAGGCGTAATCATACCCTTTTACTACAACTTCGGGAAAACCGCCTACTTCCATATATTTCTTCAAGTGGTTAAGTATTGTACCTCTTTCTGGTTCAGTATATTCACTACTAATATGAAATCCGGCAACGTCCAGGTATTCCCTGAATAAAAAATATATACTGCACAATAATTTAAATATTTATGCACTATATTGAATGAATTGCACAGTTTTCTCAAGTAAGGCCTCCTATAATAGCTTCAATTATATTGTTCAATGCTTCTGCTCTGCTAATTCGTTATGCTGATAACTTTGTTGTCTGTTTCGAAAAATTGATCCATTAATTGATCCAGTTCTTGCTTGCTATTTTGAGATTCTGAAGAAAATGGCATTGGATTTCCATCACTTTTCATAAGCATACAGGTACGAAAGTAGAACCATCTACAGAGATTGGAATCGCGTAAGTAATATTAGAAATTGAGATAATAGTATTAAACGAATCTAAAAGTTAATCCAAATATCTGGGTGAATCTTTTAGGTATTCTTACGCTGCATCACTAATACTATAATTTTACACCTACCAGTATCTCTTAATAATATCTCCATTTCACCTTGTTTCGATTCTTTTCTTTACCGGTGGAACATACTTTTTCAGCATAAGGGAAAGAGACACCACAGTCACAGAACTCATAGCCATTGCAAGCCCTGCGAGCTCAGGTCTGAACGTAATTCCGAAAAACGGATAAAGTACTCCTGCTGCAACAGGAATGAGAGCCATATTGTACGCAAAAGCCCAGAATATGTTCTGCTTGATCCTCAACATCACTTTTTTGCTCAATTGCACTGCGCAAACGCAGTCCATGAGATCGTCCTTCATAAGTACGATCTCACCGCTTTCTATCGCTACATCCGTGCCGCTTCCTATTGCAATACCCACATCTGCCTGTGCAAGTGCCGGTGCATCGTTAATACCGTCGCCTACAAATGCCACTACTTTTCCACTTTCCTGAAG
>MZXQ01000285.1:2610-4178 GCA_002926195.1 Candidatus Methanomarinus sp. HR1
CCCGTGATCATGATCACGTCATATTTCATCTCTTTAAATTCTTTAATCGCATCCTTTGTCCACTTCTTTAATTTGTCAGCTATAGCGATCGCTGCGCATATCCTGCCATCTATAGCGATCAATATTGCTGTCTTCCCCTCGTCTTCAAGTCTGAGTATCTCTTTCTCGAAATCCTCAGAATATGAAATATTTTTCTCACTAAGAAGTGCTCTATTCCCTACAAGCACCTCTTTTCCCTCTACTTTAGCTACTACACCTTTTCCCTGGAAAGTATCAAAATTCTCACTTTGTTTTATTTCAATGCCCATTTCCTTTGCTTTTAGCACCACCGCCTCTGCGAGAGGATGCTGTGAATTCGCTTCAACGCTTGCTGCCATCCTCAAGAGTTCTTTATCGTCAATTCCTGTACCTACTATATCAGTAACATCAGGTTTTCCCTGAGTGAGCGTTCCAGTCTTGTCAAATACGATCGTTGTCAGTTTTTCAGATATCTCGAGGGCTTCACCATTTTTTATGAGAACACCGAGTTCGGCACCCCGACCGATGCCAACAGTAACAGCAGTTGGTGTGGCAAGCCCGAGAGCGCAGGGGCATGCGACGACAAGTATGCTGATCAATATGGTCAGTGCAAAGAGCAATGTCTCACCTGAAATGAAATACCAGAAAATAAAGGAAAGAATTGCGATTGCAAGAACGACCGGAATGAAATAACTGACTGCTCGATCAGCAATCCTCTGTACAGGAGGTCTTGACCCCTGCGCCTGTTCTACCAGTCTTATGATCTGGGACAGCACCGTATCCTTTCCTATCTTCCTGGCTTCGAATCTGATTATGCTGTTCTTATTAAGGCTTCCACCGACAACATTATCACCTTTCTTCTTAAGAACAGGAATGGGCTCTCCTGTGATCATCGACTCGTCCACGTAACTCTCTCCACTGACAACAGGCCCGTCCACCGGAATTTTCTCTCCGGGTTTGACGACCACTATATCATCGATCAGGAGATCCTCTATAGGTATCTTAATCTCGTTGTTATCGCGGATAACGTAAGCAGTCTTTGGCTGCAAGCCCATCAATTTCTTTATCGCCTGGGATGTTTTCCCTTTTGCTTTAGCCTCCAGATATCGTCCTATTGTGAGAAACGAGGCAAGAATAATTGCGGTATCATAAAATAAAAAATCTCTTGTAAGCACAAACTCGAAAGTCCCCATAATGCTTGATATGAATGCAACCCCTATTCCCATCGAGTACATCACATCCATGTTGAGATTCCTGTTCTTAAGGGCGCGATATGCAGCACTAAATATCGGATAACTGACATAAACGAAGGCAGGAGTGGAAACAACCATCATAAAATATGCCATTGACGGAAAATCGACTGGAAGATGCATAAGGATCATTAACGGGATTCCTACAGCAAAACCAACAATAAACCGGTTTCTTTTTTTTCTTAAGTCCTTCTCCCTTGCAATTTCTTCCAGATCCTCTGTATCTTCTCCCTCCATCCCAAGATATTCATATCCAGCATCTTCTATGGCTTTTTTCATTTCAGGTACTGTTGTTATTCC
>MZXQ01000285.1:4271-4975 GCA_002926195.1 Candidatus Methanomarinus sp. HR1
TTTCTCTATGTCGGTAAGTTTCAACTTTGTAGAATCATACTCTATTGTGGCAGTCTCGGTCCCCAGGTTCACCTGCGCATAAGAAACACCTTCCAGACTCAATATGGATTTCTCTATGGTCGTAGCGCATATTGCACAACTCATACCCGATATCTTGAGTTCTGTTTGTTTCTTATTATCTTTTATGTGNNGAGAGCATTATCAGGCAGTTTATAGAGTATCTACCACAAATAAGACTCTCTTGGTTCTCATAACATTACCATAAAATAATTCATTACAAAACTTTAATAATAGACAATAGTATATAATAAAATATGAATATAGCAATTTCTGAAGATGCAGTCCCTATTGTTAGAGATTCGATCAATAGAGAAATAATCCTATTGGAGATTCGCAGGATTTCTTTGAATGGTGGGGCCTAAAAAAAGGATTAAATGTGACAGACTATGTTGAAACAAAATGATGGAAAAAAAAATAAAAATTGCTGTTATATGGATAGAGAATGTACACCAAAGTGTGTAGCGTATAGTATGAGCAAAGATATGAATAAAATAGCAGAGGAATTAGAGTTGAGTAATATGCATTGCATTCGTCTTCTTGTGGAACTTACTGATTTAATGAAAATGCAAGAACTAATGTCCTTTGAAGATTTTAAAGATGAAGATATTTTTTAAAAATAATCATTAAGCAGGCTGTCCCAAAAC
>MZXQ01000285.1:5018-8460 GCA_002926195.1 Candidatus Methanomarinus sp. HR1
GAAGATTAGAAAATGTGAACAAAGTGAGCATTTACTATTTCTAATTCCAATATATAACCCAAGATAGATTCATATGACCCAATGGATCGTGGGATATCTCCACATGTATACTATCAGAATGCATATTCTCTCATTAGAATTCATCATCCTGTGAATAACTTCGTCCCATCTCCAATGCCAGTTCAGCCTTCATAAGTTCTCTTCCCAGATATCCTGCATGGTCAAGTTTTGATATAAGACCAAGATCAAGAACCGTATCAAGTATATCCTTTGCACTGTTCCCGATAATAGTACATTTCTTATGTTGTGCAATAATCCTGTTTTTCTCTTCAACCCCGTTTTTTATTTTGCTACTACTGATGCTGATCTTGAAACTTCCGGCCGGATCGCGTGTCCATTTGCTGTCTTTTTTAGCTGTGATGAAGTCCACAGGTACTTCATCGAAGGGCCTGAATCTTTTTTCCTTTAATAACAATAAGTCTATCCCCAGATCTTTAGGTGGACTGCTGCGGTATTTTGACATAGCCATCATTTGTGCAGATGTCTTAAGCTCGGCTATACTGCCCCTGGCCTTATCACTATATTCAGGAGTAAATAATATATCAGCCTCTACATCACATCCAATAGCAGTCAGCAGTGCATTTATACCAACTGAATCCACATCCATAAGTTCAGTGATATTCCCTACACCAAAGAACATGGGTATATCTACAAAAGACTGCCTGAATTGCTTATACCTGAAAATAGAGTTTACCATATTCTGCCCCGGAGGGTCAAGTATAGGATCTGCAATGATCTTTGATACACCAAGACCCCGGGCAGTATGAATGTTCGAAATAAGGCTATCAAGTTCATTCCCGGGATCGGGGATGACCACTGCAGTGATATCTGCCCTGGCAATGACCTGAGCTACAGTCTTGATATTAGTACTATTCAGGCTCAATACCATATCAACGCCAAAGCGTATCGCGGTTGTGATCAGATCAGGCTCAAGAGTATCAATGCTTAATGGTACTTTTGCCGTTTTTCTTGCTAATGCCACAGTATGCTTCACTTCTTCAACGTCAGCTGCCATACCAACGCCCAGATCAATTATATCAGCACCTTTTATCTGAAAAGAAAGTATCCTCTCTACCAGTTCATCATCACCAAGAGCAGTTGCATCCACTATCTCTGCCATTACCTTCATTGTCGAACTACCCCCGATCTTCAGGTTGCCCAGTAAAAATGCACATTGGGCTGCTTTTTCTATTTCTTTGAGGGTTGAGATGGCTGTTTCTCTTCTTATATCTGCCAGTAATTCACAGGCAGGAACAGTGGTTGATAGTTCGATCCGGTCCAGACTTGATAACACCATACCAAGATCAACAGCATGTTTAGGACCCAGACGTATAGGGATATTCAACTGTGTCTCAAGCCGGGAAAAATCAGCAGAAACAAGTCCGGGGATGATAATAATGTCAAAAGTTTCATCATTCAGGTTCTTTTTTAATCGATTCGGAGTAGTAAAAGCCGCAATGTCAGTGTCCAGTACCAGAACATCTGTCATATTACTTTCAAATTTTCTCACCATCTCAGCAGCCTTGCGGCCTGTTACAACTAGTACTCGCATGATAGCCTACTTTGGTTTATCGATATTATCAATCTTCTCCCTGAGATTGTCAATAGTAGAATCAATATGCTTTATTAGATCTTTAGCATCATCTGTTGCAATAGCACCATGAGTAGAAGGATTGATCAATCTTTCCTGTTCAAGCACTCTTAAAGAATACCTGACCTTATGGCTGGGTATATTGACCTCTTCTGATAATTTAATAATTCCGATTGGTCCTTTTTGAATTACACAAGCTAATATAATAATATGACGTTCTAACAGTTCCAGTTCGGTTTGTACCCTATCAGTTAACATAAGCACCAATATGAATTTTTTCTGATAAACAATTACAATATTTATATTACTACTAAGATAAAAGAATAGTATTTAATTATTTTGAAATTGTTTGAGTTATTATATATATACTATTAGAAAAAATATAATGATGTCATATGAAATTCCGGAGAAAAAATAGATGGTCAAAGTGAATAAGTTTATAGAACAAGCAGTACAGCAAATAAAACAAAGCATAGACGAAAAGGCCATACTCGCTCTTTCAGGCGGCGTGGATAGCTCTGTTGCCGCTGTTTTGTCATATCGGGCTATCAAAGAACTGGTAATCCCCATATACGTTGATACGGGTTTGATGCGAAAAGGTGAGACAAAGCGTATACAAGAGGTCTTCGGATATATGAACTTACAGATCATTTATGCACAGGACAGGTTTATAGATGCCCTTCGCGGACTAACCGAACCAGAGGAAAAACGCAAGGCAGTGGGTGAAACATTTATCCGGGTATTTGAAGATGAAGCTCGTAAGATCAATGCAAGATATCTTATTCAGGGCACAATTTACCCGGATCGCATAGAATCCGAGGGTGGGATAAAATCCCACCATAATGTTGGTGGTCTACCATCTGTCATACACTTTGATAAGATCATTGAACCTATCTCAACCCTGTATAAGGATGAAGTTAGAGATGTCGCCAGGGCTCTTGAACTTCCTGAAGAGATATCCAACCGGATGCCGTTTCCCGGTCCCGGTCTTTCAGTACGCATTATTGGAGAGGTCACCAGGGATAAATTGGATGTGGTCAGAAAAGCCAATGCCATAGTTGAAGAAGAACTACTTGAGACCTTCAGGCCCTGGCAGACTTTAGCTGCCCTGTTGGGGAAAGGGACCGGAGTTAAAGGTGACCAGCGAATCCACGGATGGATCATTGCAGTGCGTGCAGTGGAGTCAAGAGATGGGATGACCGCAAGACCTATGGAACTCACATGGGAGATACTCAGGAAGATCGAGTCCCGTATAACAGGTGAAATCCCTACTGTTGCCAGAGTAGTATATGATATTTCACCAAAACCACCTGCTACGATAGAGTTTGAATAGAATTTAAATAGAATTCGAATGAAAGAATAAAGTCTTCGTCAGACATTTTACAGGAATGGGGGTATATATACTATGATAGAAGAAGAAAATATGCTTGTACACAACCAGGATAAATGCTCAAAACTTGAGATGCTAAAACAGGCGTCTGAACAGCTTGATAGTAATAACCCTATGCTGCAATATAAAGCAATCAGGCATATCAGGGGATTGTCCAGGGAGAGGAGTGATCCACTCAAATGGATACATGAGAACCATTATTATATACTGGATGATGTTGCCAGGAAGCTGCATGAAAAATCATCGAATAATAATGACGCTACAATTATTCTTGAATCAAAACTATCACTTGAACTACTGGAACCTTATCTTGTTGATAATGGATCATCAAAAAATAGTGAATTGAAATGCAAAAATTGCCAAAAACTAGTGGATGTTGAATGGAATCGATGTCCGGAATG
>MZXQ01000285.1:8498-10997 GCA_002926195.1 Candidatus Methanomarinus sp. HR1
GCAACAATTAGTCAACAATACTTCGCCACACAGTATTAATATAATAATTATAACCGGAGGAACAATATTTGGCACGAATGCATGTCAGAAGAAAAGGTGTTTCGAGATCAACGAAACCATTAAGAAAAGAAGCCCCCGAATGGGTAGCTTTATCATCGGATGAGATTGAAAAAAAAGTAGTAGAACTTGCCGGACAGGACAATTCTACCAGTGAAATAGGTACTATAATGAGGGATACTTTCGGTGTCCCTGATGTTAAGTTATCTACTGGTAAAAAAGTAAATAAGATCCTTAAGGAAAATAGTGTGGCTTCAGATTTACCTGAAGATTTCACTAATCTGGTTACCAAAGCACTAAGACTTAGAAAACATCTGGTTAAGAACCATAAGGATAACCATAATAAAAGAGCACTGAACCTTACTGAGTCCAAGATACGCCGTCTGGGTAAATACTACCGCCGTAAGAAAATACTACCTGTGGACTGGAAGTACGATCCACTAACAGTAGAACGGTTAATAACCAGTTGAAGATGAGTTCGGCGCTAGTTGATCTGGCACAAAAAACTGCAGAAACACTTAAAAAATATAATATAGTCAAGATCATATCACATAATGATACAGATGGAATAACAGCTGCAGGGATCATGTCCCATGCATTGATTCGGTCCGGTATTATTTTTCATACTATCATAGTTGACCATCTTGGGCAGGAAATCATTGATAGACTTAATGCCCGGGTTTGCGGGGAAGAGGGGGCTGTATTATTCTGTGATATGGGAAGTGGTCAGCCTGATCTTTTAAATCAGTTAAAGGATGAAGTATTGATCATTGATCACCATCAGATAATTGGAGATCATAGCGATCATGTCCAGATCAATCCTCATATGGTCGGTATAGACGGCTCCGCTCTTCTTTCTGCTTCAGGTACGGCATATTACGTAGCCTGTGCAATGGGTGATAATACTGACCTGGCAGGTTTGGCCCTGGCCGGGGCAATAGGTGACAAACAGAGAATGGAAGGGCCAAATGGTGATATACTTCAGCAAGCTACCGACAATGGTGTAGTATCAGTCAAAAAAGGTCTGAAAGTACCTGACGGTCCGGTAGATGAAGTATTATTAACACTGGTTGAACCATATCTCGATACTGCTGGTGATAAATCAGCAACTAAAGAATTTCTGGATCAACTGGACATTAGCGGCCCCATTAATGATCTTGCACAAGAAGATATGATCAAACTTGCGTCAGCCATTGCACTCAAGATTGCTAAACGATCAGAACCTTCAATTGTGCAGTCCATAGTTGGGGATATTTTAATACTGAACAGGGAAGTAGTACCAAATATCCATACATTTGAATGGATTATCAACTGTTGTGGAAAAAAAGACCAACCTTCTTTAGCTCTATCTTTATGTCTGCGGGATTCCAGTGTATTGGATGAAGCAGTAAGGCTCTGCGTGGGATACCAGCAAGGGTTAATTGAACAGATAAGGTCTGCAGAGGAGCTGGTTAAAGAAATGACCAACATCAGATACATTGCCCTTGAAAATGCAGTAGGTACAGGTATTATTGCAGGTACTATGATCAGGTATGTATGTCCTGATAAACCATTTATTACTCTTAACAAGGTCGAAGATATTGTCAGGATATCTGCACGCGGTACAGACCAGCTGGTTGAAAAAGGTCTTGATCTTGCTATTGCTATGCGTGATGCATCAGTCGCAGTAGGCGGACAGGGCGGTGGTCATAATATAGCATCCGGAGCACACATACCCCATAGTACTGAGAAGGATTTTCTATCTGTTGCAGATAAGATCATCGGGGGTCAGTTAACATAAAGATCAAGGGAAAGATCCGGATCAAAACCAATAATGCTCCTGAGCTTGTAAATATAATAACAAAGTCATTAGAACCTGATAACCTGAGTAGTATTACTACAGAATATAAGAAAGATTTAGTGACCACTTATTTTATATCAGAAAAGATAGGAAGTTTAATCGCCAGTGTAGATGATTATCTAATGAATGCAAAAATTGCTGGCGACATGATCATTACAGTTAATAAAGATCCTTGTAATGAAAGGGAGGATAATGTTGATGGAACTTGAATTTAAGATCACAGGAATATTCAGAACCAGTGCAGACCCTGGCCCTGCCAGGGAGGCTATTCTTACTCTGCTTAAGGATGCACGAAGCACCATACTTTCAAAAGGTGCACCAAAAGGCAAAGGTGCCCGCATCACATCTGTGAATGTAGATACTAATGGAATTGCAATTGATATTACGTCTGATCGATATGTAAGGGCACATGATGCAATACTGCGTCTTCGTAAACCTCTGGCCGGACTGCTGGGTAAAGAACACAGGATAGGCATCAGGGGAATTGATATTTCGCAATATATAGTTACGATCCCATCAGAGCAACCGCTGGGAGAGTTAACGATCCCTTATGTGAACAGTATAGAATATACACAAGGGGCTTTGGTCCTGTCACTTGATGT
>MZXQ01000285.1:11092-12353 GCA_002926195.1 Candidatus Methanomarinus sp. HR1
ACCCAAGAACTGATGAAGCTGGGCTGGATAAAGAGGGGTGCCAGCAGGGGCCAGTGGATACACGGTCCCCAGAGTACTGCAATATTTCGGGCTTTTGAACATATAGTTATTGAAGAGATCATCAAACCGCTGGGTTATAGGGAAATGATCTTCCCCAAGCTGGTCACCTGGGATGTCTGGAAGCGTTCAGGCCATGCCAAAGGTGTATATCCTGAGATATATTATGTATGCCCACCAAAGACCAGGGACCCTAAGTTCTGGGAAGAAGTAGCAGATTATTATAAGGTCACTCTGGAAGTACCTATTGATAAAATAGCCAGTAAGATAGACAAACCCATCGGAGGTCTGTGTTATGCCCAATGTCCTCCTTTCTGGCCGTTCCTGCAGGGTGAGACTCTACCGGACGATGGTTTTCCTCTATTGGTCTTCGACCGTAGCGGTACGTCCCATCGTTATGAGAGCGGAGGCATACACGGTATGGAACGTGTCGATGAGTTCCACAGGATAGAGCTCGTGTTCATGGGCACTCAGGAACAGGTACTGGCTCATTCGGAAGAAATGCAAAAGAAGTATATGCATATCTTCAATGATATCCTTGACCTGGAATGGAGAATGGCCTGGGTAACACCGTGGTTCATGGCCCAGGAAGGACTGACCGGTCTGGCTGATAAGGGCAGTATAGGAACGATCGATTATGAGGCTGTTATGCCTTATAAAGACGAATGGCTGGAATTCCAGAACCTGAGTGTGAACGGGGATAAGTATCCTAAAGGTTTTAATGTCAAGTCCCAGAGCAATCAGGAACTCTGGTCAGGTTGTAGTGGTATCGGACTTGAACGCTGGGCAAGTGCATTTTATGCACAGAAAGGTCCTGACCCTGATAACTGGCCTGATGCATTTAATAAGATCGTCGGAAAACTTCCTGATGGGATTAAGTTTCTTTAGTGTTTAGTTTGCTGTCTGGCTTNNAATCATCTGCTTGGTGAGCACAGGGAACTCCATGCAGTATGGTCTATAATTACCAATAATAAAAAAGCCTATTCCAACCACCCCGAGATATTGCGATGGAAAGGTAAGCTCAGGTCGCTATATCTACGGCATGACAAACTTGTTGAAGAGATGACAATAAGAGGATACAAGCATCATACTCCACTTGACAGGGGACTGGCAACCGGGGAAGAGGTTCAGGATGTACTGGTAGTTCCATATGAAGAGCAGGTCAGAATTCTAAGAAATAAGGGATGCGATTGTAAAGTATAGT
>MZXQ01000072.1:0-14099 GCA_002926195.1 Candidatus Methanomarinus sp. HR1
ATATAGCCCATCATGACTATTATTTTGACATAAAACAAAATAGATATTCGTTCAAAGAACTTTTACACGCAGGTGTATTTTGCAACCTTGAGCGAGTCAGTAGAATCAAATATGACCATAAGGGATATGATTATAGAAATACAGTAGAAATGCTATCTTCGAGGTTTGAACTTATTCAAAAAATAAATACACCTTTTGAATGGATGCTTGATAGACTGTCATATGGTACTATATTAATATTTCAAAAAATAGATTAATAACGAGAATATGAAGATGTGGATTGGAATTGTAGTATAAGACATGTGTCCTTTTAGTAATATACTGATCCATTTGCGTATTCAGTTTCAAAAGCAGCTACATTATTTATTAAAGAAATACTTACTATAAGTATTAAGCAAATTATTATTTTTTTCATCATATCCATCCTTCATTTATTGCTCCTATAGAATTTTCAATAGTACCTTCTCCCTGTTTATCACCAACTCCCTTTGGACCTGCCGGGACAAAGATCAATGTCCTGGTAGTAAATTCAAATGTAATTGGTTCGTTGTGACCTATTATTATATCCGTTGCTGGATCACGAATATCTCTATCAATCTTTCGAGAATACACCTGTGCCTCCAATCCGGACTGGTTCTAAACAATTACTGATAAACAAATGGATATGGATTTATATTAACGGCCACCAGCACCTTGCTCACCGCACTCAGGTTATACAATATCACATTATATTCTGTTATTTTCTTACTCGCATAATTCCCATATGGATACCATGCGCCAGAGGTTATTTTCCTGAATCTTTCCTGTGCCCCAACAGATCATGCATTATATCAATTGCACAAAAGTCACCACACATAGAGCAAGAACCCGTATCAGGGCACATTTTTCCTGGTTTCTCTGAGTCAATAGCATATCTCATCTGTCCTTCCCAATCCATTGCAGCCCTGCGTTTTGCCAGCTCAAGGTCATCAGACTGTGAACCGTATTTAATAGAATCTCCTATATGAGCTGCGATACGAAAAGCTATTAAACCATCCTTAACATCATCAGCCGATGGGAGCCTCAAATGTTCAGAAGGAGTTATATAACACAAATAATCGGCTCCGGCTCCGGCAGCCATAGATGCACCCACACAACCGGCAATATGATCATAGCCTACTGCTACATCAATAGGCAGAGGACCGGCTACAAATAATGGATAATTCCCCGTCTGTTTATAATACTTCACATTATCCTCGATATCCGAAGCCTGCACATGTCCTCCCGTACCTTCTACGATAACCTGGACTCCGGATTCATGTGCTCTTTTTGCCAGTTTCATATTGGTCTGCATCTCCTGTATCTGGGGTGTGTCAAATATATCGTGGATACAGCCACCTCTCATAGTATTTCCTAAAGAAAGCACAACATCTTTTTGCTTAAGTATCTCTAAAATATGATCAAAATTATCAATGAACGGATTACCACATTGATTAGAAAGCATATAAGCACACGTGAATGCCCCTCCTTTTGAGACCATTCCCATAATACGATCAGTGTTTCTTAAATTTTCAATACATTTAGGTTCTATACAGTGCAGGACAACAGAACTAACTCCTTCATCCACATGATCTGATATAGTATCAAGAATATGATCTTCAGTCATGGAATGAATGCCCTGTTCTACTACTGATTGATATATAGGCACTGTAGTGACAGGCAGGATAGTATTTAAAAAAATTGAGCGTCTGATAGAAGATATATCTCCACCCATTGAAAGATCAGTAAGAGTATCAGCCCCGTATTGCTGCGCAACTCTGGCTTTGTTGATCTCTTCATCAACGGATATACTAACACTGGACGTCCCGATGTTAGCATTGATCTTGGTAGCAGCTCCTTTACCAATAGCCACAGATTTCTCGTCTCTGGTCATGATAACAAGGCTTCCATCTGCCAGACCGCTGCGGATAGTATCCGGTTCAACACCCTCACAGGATGCAGCATCCCTCATAGCAGGAGTAATGATACCTTCTCTTGCCATGTCGATCAGTGATTTTTCCATTTTTACCTCTCACATTGTACAATATCTGATCAATAACTTCGACTGTAATCTTTACGGCAAGAAGTGTTTATGATATTTCAAAAAAAAGGTTTGGTGTACAAATAACATTCAGGTGCTCCCTTTCTACACCTGATGGGAATTTTACATATAAATTTACCGTAGTACCAAATGGGCAAGAATCATGGAAATAATAATTAAGTCCCTGCTCAGGATTCTGATATGTTACATCTGTAGCCTTTACTACTGCATGATCATACATAGTACTTATTGTGCTAACATTATTAAATTCATGGAACAGGTCATCAATTACAGGTTCAAGACTGCTACTGCCTAACATTAGAATATAAATCCTGGCTACTGCATCCAGTTCATAATTCACAGTAAACGTAGCATCGGTACCATGCAGTTCCATATTGATATTTTGTATCTTTATATAATCTGGCATTTCTGCACTGGCAGAACCTAATGATAGAATAAATAATGATATTAATATGCCAATAAATATAAGTCTAGATTTATGTTTCATCTATGTATCCCACTTAATTTTATTCATGAGTTTTTATTATTAATTACCTGAGATTATTTATGTATTTTGGTCGGATGAGAAACGGTGAATTTTTTTTTACACATCGGGTCAATAAAATCGGACGATCCAACCAGTGCCATGTTAACTTCCGGGTATCAGATCATGAAGAGCATACACACTCAATCTCTAGCGCCATATTTTGATTTATATTCTCTTAAAGCACGTTTTGATGAATACCACACTCTTCCAATCTTAACTGCATCCAAAACTCCTTGTCTAGCTCGCAAACTCATGTATTCTTGAGAATATGTAGTATCCTTAGCGAGTTCTTTTAGAGGTAACAATTCATCAATTCCACCGAAAATTGACAGATACATTGTGATACTCTCATCTAAAGCTTTTGCAATAAAGTTCACAAATGGGGAAAGGTTTCCATTATCTGCTAACTTAAGTAATTGGTAATATTTTCTTCTGTTTTCTGTTTTTAGTACTATGGGGGGAAAACTTTTGGAAATGAAGTATAAGTTTGTCAATAACCGTGCTACTCGCCCATTACCATCTATGAATGGATGAATCTCCACAAACCTATGATGAAGAAAAGCAGCTGTTTCAATAGGATGCGTGTTACTTTGACCGATCTTATTGATCAATTCATCCATTAATTTAATGACTTTTGACCAGTCAGGAGGTGTTTTTATCGCACCGGCTATTCTTACATTTTTTGTCCGATATTTTCCTGCCTCTTCAAGAATACCAGCGGTAACAATTTCATGAATCTGCTGTATAACAACATGATCTATTCCTTTATTGTTTTTCGCTATATTTTCCAATAAATCAAATGCTTTTGCATTATTTGTAGCCTCAATATGCTCTTTTAATGATTTCCCGCTAATTGTTATACCCTCTTCGAGAACAAGCTTTGTCTCTGAAAGCGTAAGGGTGTTACCTTCTATTGCATTTGAATGGTAAGTATGGTAAAGGCGATACTCTCCATTCAGTTTTTTCACAGCATCTGCTGGCAGTGGGCGTTTTGAATTTAACATTTGAATTTTTTCATTAATGCGTGAAAGGATACTTTCTTGAATCAACGAGGTATCGGTATTGGACATAATTTACCTTATCAGATATAGGATATAATGATACATACATACATATATACATAGATACACATATCGGTATCGGTGGATTTTTGAACTATCCGATACCAAGGCACATATCTGCCAGAAAATATATCAATTTAGTAGCTATAGCAGGTGTTTTTAAATGTTAATAACAACATGCTTTATCGAGAAGTCCCCAAGCCAATCTTGACACTATGGTTCAAACAACACGATATCACAATATATGTTTAAGGTAATTAACATTATATACCTACTAATAACACGAGGTATTTATTATGAAAGAACCCACAGTGGTCATGACAATAGCAGGATCTGATTCCGGAGGAGGTGCCGGTATACAGGCTGATCTAAAGACCTTTGCCGCACTTGATGTACACGGCACCTGTGCCATCACATCAATTACTTCACAAAACACGTTAGGTGTACAGGCAATCCATAACCTGCCTATAGAGACCATTGACTCCCAGATCAAAGCTGTAACATCAGATATGAACATTGCATATGCCAAGACAGGTATGCTATCATCATCCGGGATCATTCGAAAAGTAACTGAAATAATTAAGATCAATAAAATCCCTCTAGTGGTCGATCCTGTCATGGCGGCAGAAGCAGGGGGAAGTCTCATGCAAACTGAAGCACTTAGCACCCTGCAAGAAGAACTCATCCCGTTATCAACAGTAATAACACCTAATATCCATGAAGCAGAAACACTCTGCGGCATATCAATACACGACTGGCAGGATGCAAAACAAGCTGCAAAGCATATAGTGGATTGTGGTGCTAATGCAGTGATAATCACAGGAGGACATCTTGACGGATCAGATCTCTTATTTGATGGTGCTGATCACTCCTTAATTAAAGGATCACTAATTAAAGGCGGGACTCATGGCGCAGGATGTACCTACTCAGCAGCTCTTAGTGTATTTCTTGCAAAAGGGGAATCACTAAATAAAGCAGCTTACAATGCCAAGTCCTTTGTCACTAATGCCATCATGCAAAGTAGACCGATAGGTCAGGGCGTAGGACCGGTTAATTCTATAAAAAGCACACTACAGGATGCTTATAGATACAAAGCTCTACAGGATGTTACAAAAGCCTTTGCAATACTTGGATCATCTGATGATATTCACATCCTTATCCCCGAAGTAGGATGTAATATTGTAAGTGCTCTTCCCTATGCTGCCGGTGTTGATGAAGTATGCGCTATACAGGGAAGGATTGTCAGGCTCAACGCCCTGGCACATAGTGTAGGATGCCCTGCTTTCGGAGCCAGCAGTCACGTAGCACGCATTGTACTGGCAGCTATGCAATATGACTCTCAACTCAAAAGTGCCATTAATATCAAGTACTCGGAAAAGATCCTGCAAGTGATCTTAAGTATGGGCTTTACAATAGCATCCTTTGACAGGGAACATGAACCATCCGGTACAGGTACAATGGAATGGGGTACCGCTCATGCTATTAAGACATATATACAGCTTCACAATAAGATACCTGAAATAATATATGATCGTGGTGCAGTTGGCAAGGAACCTATGATCAGGTTATTATCATATAGTGCCGAGGATGCAGCTAACAGGGCAGTGAAAATAGCAAAAGCATTAAAAAAATCGAGTAAGTAAAGATCAATTAGAAGGAAAGCCCCGGTGCAGACCCAGTCCTATTGCCATATCCAAAACATTACCACGCTCTTCAATATACGGAGGACGGTTGATCTCATCGAACTCACTTGCATGGTATGAAGGTCTATACTGGAACATAATGTTCACATAACTGTCCCTGGATATCTCATTAGCAATGAATTCCAATACCTTGAGACTTCCTGCCCCATCATTAGGCAGTATCAGGTGACGGATCAACAATCCATGATAAGCAATATCCTTCTCGATCACCAGATCTCCTACCTGTTTGTGCATCTCGGTGATTGCTTTGCTGCAGACCTCAAAATAATCAGGAGCATTACTGTACAATTGGGCCGTTTCATCATTACCATACTTGAAATCAGGCATATATATATCAATGATCCCATCAAGCAGCTTAAGTGTCTTAACACTCTCATATCCGCTGCAGTTATAAACAATGGGTAATCTTAATCCTTTTCGAGCAGCAATGGCTATAGACTCTACAAGCTGAGGAGTGTAATGAGTAGGAGTCACCAGGTTGATATTATGACATCCGATACGCTGGAGATAGAGCATATTATCTGCCAATTGTTCACTGGTCATGGGCAGTCCAACCTCGTTATAGCTGGTCTCATAGTTCTGGCAGTATACACACCGCAGATTACAATGTGTTAAAAAAACAGCACCGGACCCCCCCAAACCTACCAGAGGTGTTTCTTCCCAGAAATGGGGCTGGATCATAGAAACCATCATATTTGCATCTGCTTTACAGTACCCGGTCTTGCCCTGGAGTCTGTTTATTTTACATTCCCTTGGACAGAGATCACAGTTTGTTAAAATATCAAATAAACTCTCAATACGTTCATCAATCTCTCCCGTATTGACCAGTTCCATATACGCAGGTGTAAAATTCATAATAATTCCTTTTTTTATAGTCGAGGATTTTATTCTGTTTATCATCTTCGCAGGATCATAGTCCTGAGACGATCTGCTGCCGTATCAGCACTATCTGAAATATTGCCTATATCCCTGACAAGACTTATCAGATAGAACACACCAGTACCTCCTAATTCGTCTTCATGATCAAATATCTTTTGCTGGAGTTGTTTTTTTGCAATATCAGCTTCATGTTCCAGTTCCTCTATTATAGGGATCATTTTGAGTATCCTTTTAATCTCTTTCTTGCTAAAAGAAGTTTCAAGTAGTTTGGCGATCTCATCCACTGTTGACTCATATGCATCAACTGTCTTGATCGTTCTCTCCATTAGTTCCAGCAGACCTTCTTTTATCTCAAGAGGAAGTTTCATTTTCCTCAATGTAAGCCAGTGTGCCGTATGATGGGCATTGTCAGTTATAGAATCCTGTGGTCTTAAAAAGGAAAGCAGATCATTAGAGTCAACAGGCAGCATTATTGAACTTGGGATCAGTTTACGTATTGTCTGTTTAATGATGTCGGCCTCGTATTCAATAGCAAATATCTCGGTGTTCAATGTCTCTACAGTCATATAATCACCGCGGCAGTAGGCATCTACTGCCATATTCAACTTGTGAACTGCCTCAACTGCTTTTTGTGCATGTGTATGCACCGGTTTGAAAGGTGATTCTCCGAAAATCCCCAGAACAGAACGGATATACTCAATTGGCATTATAATACCTCTATTAATATTACAAATACTATCATGGATGTCAGGGCTGCTACCGGCACTGTGATAATCCAGGAAGTTACTATTTTTCTTATAACACTTAAATCAACCGCCTCAATACCGCCGGCCAATCCAACTCCCACCACAGCCCCGACCAGGGTGTGGGTAGTGGATACAGGTATAGAAATACCGGAATGAAAAAAAACCACAAGAGCTGTAGCAAACTCAGCAGAAAAGCCCCTCGTAGGTGTCAGTTCAGTGATATTCTTACCTATGGTTTCGATCACCCTCCAACCCCATGTCGCAAGACCTATCACAATTCCTATGCCACCGATAGCCAGTACCCATTCAGGAATAACAGTTCCTGATGTAATACCAGCTGCATAAAGGGCTGCTGATATTGGTCCCACAGCATTGGCAACATCATTGGACCCATGTGCCAGGGCCACAAAACAAGCAGATAGTATCTGGAGGTAGATAAATTTCTTTTCAAGATTATAAGGATCATCTACCCTGGCCAGTAAAAATATCCGTATTATGGTAAAAATAATAAATGCAAGAGTGGCCCCTATAAGTGGAGAGGTGAGCCAGGAGATCACGATCTTTCCCAGTACTATCCACTCTATTTGATCAATAGTAAAACTATCAATATATATCGTAGCAACAAGACCAAAACCAGTTACTGCTCCAACTATGGAATGTGTAGTAGATACAGGCATATGATAGAATGTTGCCAGTGTTATCCAGAAACCCGCAGCAACGATAGCTGCCAGGGAACCTATGACCACCAGGTGCGGATCTATTGCAATAATTTCATCAATTGGGACAATTCCCTTTGCGATCCTGCTTGTTACTTTATCTCCAAAGAACACAGCACCTACCAGTTCAAGTACTCCTGCTATAATTATTACTTGTTTAATAGATAATGCACCGCTACCTACGGATGTTCCCATTGAATTGGCCAGATCGTTTGCACCGATATTCCATGCCATATATAGCCCGGCCACAATTACCGCCAGCAATATAGGGTCAAAAAAGTCCATTCTACTGCCTCATTGGTTCAGGTCTACCTTTAAACCGGTTACTATATACACCACACGCTCACATAAATTAATCATATGATCCCCCATACGCTCTAAATAGCGTGATGCAAAAGTAAGATGAGACGCATTAGTTATTTTTTTCGGATCCTCAATCATATATGTGATCAGTTCGCGTCTTATCTGGTCAAAAAGAGCATCTATTTCATCATCCCTTATAGCAATTTTTTTTGCCAGTTCTGCGTCTCGTTTCTCAAGTGCATCAAGACTGCCTTCCAGCATCTCCTGCAGAATTACAGACATTCTGGGAATATCTACTAATGGTTTGATATGAGGGGAATGAGATGTGGCCTTTGTAATATATGCAATATCAATAGACAGGTTCTTTATGTTTTCAAGGTCGATTACTATCCTTAAAATACCTTTTAATGTACGCAGTTGTATAGGTGATACCTTTAGCGTCATTGTCTGAGTGCATTTATCTTCTATTACATCACCCAGTATACTGACCTTTTTCTTATTCTCAATAAGCCTGTCCGCCATATCGGTGTTCTGTTCTTCTAAAGACCTCACAGATCTATCGATGCAGACTTTGATATATTGTCCAAGTTCCCTGACATCATGTATAATTTCAGAAATTATATCATTTATGTCTGACGTACTCTTATGTTCCATATGCATACCAATAATAATTAATTTCTTAATTATCCATATATTCTATAAGCCTTCTTATTTTAGTATGTCAAGTGAAAACTCCTTGTGAAGTATTTGCACAGTCTTTGTAGCAGCTTCTTTTTTAACTACAAAAGATATATTATGTTGTGAAGACCCCTGACTGATCATGATCACATTTATATTATTATCCCCAAGTGCCCTGAATACATTGCCTGCAACACCTGGAATGCCGGCCATATCCGCGCCGACTACGGCCACAACAGCAATGTGTGCATCAGATTCTATTTCACCTACTACACCATTTATAAACTCTTTTTTTAATACTTCTACAGCCGTTATTTGTTGTGATTCATCCACTACTATGGAAAGATTGGCTTCAGATGAACCCTGACTGATCATAACAATGTTCACTTTAGCATCGGCCAGGGTGTTAAAAACCCTTGCTGCAACACCGATAGTACCTACCATACCTGCCCCGCTGATATTGATCAAAGCCACGTTATCAATAACTGTAACTGCCTTTACAACATTCTCACCTGTTTCTTGTTCCTTTACCACAAGTGTGCCCGGATAATCAGGATCAAAAGTATTCTTTACCCGAACAGGTATGTCGTGTCGTATAGCTGGTTCGATAGCTTTCGGATGAAGTACTTTTGCTCCGAAGAATGACATCTCCATTGCTTCAATATAAGAGATAATAGAAAGAGGACGAGCTTCGGGAACAAGTTTGGGGTCAGTGGTCATAATGCCATGTACTTCTTTCCATAACCATATTTCATCAGCCTTAATAGAAGCACCTATGATAGATGCAGTGAAATCAGACCCACCCCTACCCAGTGTCGTGATCGCACCGGATTTATTTACTCCGATATAACCGGATATAACAGGAATAGATGTCTCTGATAATTTTGAAATGTGATCTTTCACGGCTTTATAGGTAGATTCAAATGGGTAAGCACTACCGTAATTATCATCGGTCAGTATGCCTATCTCACCACCTGTAAAGGATTCCGATTCGATACCAACTGACCTGAGGGAAGCTGATAAAATAGGTGCTACCAGCCTCTCACCATAAGATGATAGTTTATCAGTTGACCGTAAAGTAAGTTCACCTAATGAGCAGATACCGTTAAGGTCATTTTTAAAGTCTGTGAATAATACATCTAATTTGGCAATTGTGTCATCAACAAGATCATTCTCAACAGCATCATATAAAGCTTTCTTGTGTTGTGCGGTGATATTGCTGATAAATTCATTAGCCTTTATTTTATTACCTTCACCTGAAGCTTCATGGGCGGCATGTAGAATAGCATCTGTAACTCCTTCAAGTGCCGATGTGACTACTATGATATCGTTACCTTTTTCTTTATATTCCTTGACGAGTTCTGCTACCTGGCGTATTTTTTTTCCATTGCCAATAGAAGTTCCGCCAAACTTCATTACCAGCTTCATAGAAGATGTACCTTGTTCCCTAACTTGCTATAATAGGCTGATCCTTGGGTTCACTTAGTACAGTGGACTTTAATATCTCTGTACGTCGCAGTGGATAGATAAATTTTACTTCCCTGTATATAAAAGCTGAGAGTTTACCAAGAATAATTTCCTGCATAAAGGCTTTGAAATTCAATTCAAGTGCTTTTTTCCTTACCATGTAGACCATATACTGCCGAATAGACTTAATTTGACTTGCTTTAGCGCGTTTGATGGTAAAACAGGTTGGATTCACACGGATCTTATATCCATCTGCGGTCATAACATCAATAGTTGTACTTATTGTTGATGACTGCCGCTTGATCAATGAACGTAGATAATCCCTGGTGAGTTCATGACCTATCAACTTGGTATAAGCCGAATCTCCTCCTACCTGGTCTATCTTTAGTTCCAGTTTGACATTCTGTTTTGAATAATCATTGCTTATTTCGCCCAATGTAACCTCTATCATACGACCCAATAGAAGTTCGGGATCTTTAGCAAGTGTCTCACCTATTTCCTGCTGCCCGATGATATCCGGTGCCATTATGTTAAACCACTGCTTGGATTTCCAGCCGTCTATTTTTCTTTGTCCTCTTTTAGCCAATCTTGTTCCTCCGATTATAAAATCAAATTGTACTTTAGTAGAGTTCGCAATATATAAATATAATGGCTATAACTCTATCTCAAATAGAGGTTTCCCACTTTCTGTGGGCGGAGCTAACCAATCTATTACCTTTTGGGCTTCATCAGTATCCTTTACTGTGATCTCAACCCATATACTTCCTAACGCCTCATCATCAGGTGGGAAACTGACTTTACCAGCAGTGGCGACCTGTTTATTTATAGTAAATGTAATAATATTCCTTTCAATATGCATATTAGTACGAGCTGTATCCAGTATCTTCCTGTATCTGAAATGTTCATGAAGTAGTATTAATGAATGATGATCACCACGCCCTACTAACCGGGATGTTATTTTATCCGTTTTATCCATTTCATGATAGCTATATTCCAGTCCTGGAAATAATTTATCAATAGCTGACTGTACCCTGACCTTATCTTCGGTGGGATATATTAGTGCAGATACTTCAACAGATATCATCTATATTTCCTCATGAGCTTTCTTATTTTTTCCCGAAACTCATCCAGTGTTCCATTATTCTCAATACTGATATCAGCCTTTGTAATGGATTTATTAATCCCCCAGCCAAGTTCCCTTTCATCTCTTAAAAGAAGAGCTTTTTCATCCATAAACCTGTCATCTTCCCTGCCACGCTGTTTGATCCTTGCATGTCTATTCTCTGAAGAAGAGCTAATATTTATTAATATAAAATCGTCTTTGAACTCTTTTTTAAAAAGGTATACCTCCTCAATATTGCGCACTCCATCCACAATGGCAGTATCATCATTAATATTCTTAAGTCCTGGTATACACCGCTGGGCAATAGCTGCAGGTCCTTCCTCTTGCCTGAGTTTGGTTCCTGTCATACCCAGGTTCTTATCTGTAATAGCAAGACCCAGGCGTTGAACTTCCTCTCTTATTACATCTCCCATATTCACTACCATATAACCCATATCTTTGGCAATGACTGCAGCTTCACCTTTGCCTGATGCCGGCATGCCTACGAATGCTATTATTCTCATGTTATCGTTTTATTACTCTTCTATTATATCTTTTATATTCTTTCATTTCCGTTCTCAATTGTACGTATCCGGATTTGATGTGAATTTTTTATATCAATATCCTTCACCATTTCCAGCAGTTCATCTCTACTAAATATCTTGATATGTTTCAGATTAAGAGTATTATCCGGTACACCCTGCTGTACTGCATAGCTCACTTGAGGGTATTTATCCAGATACTGTCCGATCTTTGATATTTCGTGTTTGCCGACCAGCCCCCGAAAAACTGTAGTCCTGATCTCTACCTCAATACCTGCATTCAGGCATTTATTTAATGTCAGTACAGCATTCTTTGCAGCCTCAGCACCTTTTTTTTCATCCAGTCCGATTACCTTACCATAAAGTACCGGATCATCCACAGGTGCTTTAATATCCATAAAAACCTTATCCAGTATCCCTTCATCCAGCATATCGCTGACGATATCCATACCAAAACCATTAGTTTCAAGACCTATTTCCAATAATCGGGATGCTGCATACCTGGCAAGGGTCTTTAATGCTTTAGGTTGCAGAGTCGGCTCACCTCCGCTGAATACCAATGCACTTACAAACCTGCTTGCCTTTGTGATCCGGGCCTGTATATCCTCTATGCTCATTAACTCCGATCCGGTAAGATAAGGATAGTTCTGGCAGTAGGGACACCTGAATTGACATCCTCTGAAGAATAATACTGCTGCTGAGCGACCGTACCAGTCAACTGTGGAAATGGGAATAAAATGTCCGAAATTGAATGATGCTTGATTAGACATACCTGTCAATACTCATCGCAAGATATATAACCATTACAAACGAAAGCCCATACACTGGTTACTAAATAGGAAAATCAATATGAAGATTGAAATAGACCCCACAGTAAAATATAAAGAAGGTGCTCAAAGAGTATTAGGCCCTGATGAAACACTTAGGATCGTCAGTGGAATACTTGATACGATAGGAGTAACGCGTATCGCTGATATCACAGACCTGGACCGCATAGGCATACCGATTTTTTCTGCCATTAGACCAAGTGCCGCAACCGGAGCTATTTCTATTTACAGCGGTAAAGGTTCTGATGAGACCCAGGCCAGGATCTCAGCTATTATGGAAAGTGTGGAACGCTGCTGTGCAGAACAGTCCCATATCTCAATGGACCTGATTGATGAAGATACCCATCCATCGATCGTAAACACCTTTGAAAAACTATCTGTTAAAGTAAATACGATCCATCCCATGGACCTGCTGCCAGCCGAACCTATGATGAAAAATACCAGACTGGAATGGGTGGTAGGTTATGATCTGATCACAGGCGAAAATATCCTGGTACCGTCTAATGCCGTATACCATCCTTATACTCCATCAGCCGGGAGTACGCAGTTGTTTAGAAGTAATACCAATGGTCTGGCTTCAGGTAATACAATGGAAGAGGCCATTCTGCATGGTCTGATGGAAGTAATTGAAAGGGATGCTCTAAGTATTGCCGAATTTAATAAGAATCCCGGACGGGAGATCATATTGTCCCCGCAGGACGGTGTGGTATACCAACTTATGGAGAAATTTAACGATGCAAATATAACTGCAAAGTTATGGCTGCTTAAACATGATACTGATCTCTATACTGCTGTATGTGCCCTGGATGATCCGGTACTCAAGGACGCAGCACTATTGGTTATGGGTGCAGGTTCTCATTTACGGCCCGAGATCGCAGTGTCCAGGGCACTGACAGAAGCTGCACAGAGTAGAGTAGTACAGATACACGGCGCCAGGGAGGATACGGACAGGGAAAGTATGGTAAGGACTTTCGGATACGATACTATGAAACGTCTGAATAAATACTGGTATGAGGACTCCGAGGATAAGGTCCGGTTATCAGATCTGGAAGATAAGTCTGCTGATACACCTGCTAAAAATATTGAAACCATAATTACTATGCTAAGAGGGATAGTTCCTTATGCTGTTATTATAGACCTTTCACGTTCTAATGTAAAAATGCCTGTGATCAGGGCTGTCCTACCCACTTTTGAGCTGTATACTCTTGATAGGGACCGCAGAGGTAAACGGATGAAAGTAGGACGTAATAAAAAAATGAGTAAGAAAAAATTCAGGCGACCCAGACCGTCATGAAACAGATTGTTATATACACAGGTATTAGTCTTTCATGGGCAGATGCACGAACACTGCTGGATGCTGATTACAGGCCTCCGGTCAAAAGGAGTGATATCAATATCAGGCCAGGCAAAGAAAAACCTGATATCATAGGTATCATTGATGGTGTATTCTTTGACAGGGCTGCTGTCGG
>MZXQ01000072.1:14155-15290 GCA_002926195.1 Candidatus Methanomarinus sp. HR1
CACAGGGAGATCATTAGTGCACTTAAGGCAGGAGTGTGCGTTGTTGGCGGTTCCAGTATGGGTGCACTGAGGGCTTCCGAGCTTGATTCATATGGTATGATCGGAGTAGGCCGTATATATGAATGGTACCGTGATGGTGTTATTGAATCTGATGATGAGGTGGCTGTTACTTTTCATCCTGAGACTCTGCAACCGCTTTCGGTTCCGCTGGTCAATATCAGGGCTACGCTTGAATATGCATTAGATAGGGACGTGATCGATCCGAGTCAGAGGGATATGTTGCTGAAGATCGCAAGGTCGATGTATTATCCTGATCGGTCATATCATGCAATGGTAAAAAAAGGAGTGGAGGCAGGGGTTGTTTCTGTATCAGTACAGGATGAACTTATAGACTTTTTTGTTAATAATGAAGTGGATGTGAAACGGGATGATGCTTTGCTGGTTATAGAAAAGATACGTCAGCTTCTTTGAGAAGATATACTACTCCGCAAGTGTTATTTGGAACTCAATATGACTGCCACAGAGGTCACAGAGAGCACAGAGAGAGGACTTGGGGGCGGAAAAGACATCTCTGTGTACTCTGTGGCAGAAAGTTACAAAAAACAGATATGGTTTAGTATATATCGGGCAAATGGGAAATCCTGTAGTTGGTAGTGAATGAGTAACAGCAATTCCCGCTAAGATTGTAAACGCATGCAGCTAAAGGGGCACTATTTTTTGTTTTCGTAAAATAACGTACCTTGCGATACTCAGATGCGCACAATCTTAGATGAGGTTGACCCTACTGATATAGAGCCTTCATTCAAAAATATTTTCCGCAAACTCCAACGCGGGAAGGTTTTGGAACCAATGATCTTTATGAACCGCTGCTATCTGATTTCTATCGATGGTACAGGTTATTTTTCTTCGAATAAGATTCATTGTGACTCTTATTGTATGAAAACAAGCTCGAAAACAGGGGAAATCACCTATCAGCATCAAATGTTGGGTGCAGCAATCGTTCACCCTGATATGGATGAAATTGCGTATCGTATGATCGCGTTCGTACACGAACCCGCAGGTCGGGGTCTGGCACGGTCCGATCGGGAGGACGCCTTTTGTGCGGACGCGCTCGCGTACCGATAGGGTTATGTAT
>MZXQ01000071.1 GCA_002926195.1 Candidatus Methanomarinus sp. HR1
ATATTCAGGTTCCTAAGAGAGCAATAATAACTAACGCATATGTTGAATTTGAAACCGATGAAACAGGATCAACCAGTACAGACCTTACTTTTTATGGGGAAGATGTAGATAATTCTGTAACTTTCATACCCGGATATTCTTACAACGTTTCACGTCGAACAAAAACATCAGCTTCAGTAACCTGGTTAAATGTTCCTGCATGGGATACAGTAGATGAGAAACATCAAACACCAGATATCTCTCCAATAATTCAGGAAATTATAAATAGAAATAACTGGGCAAGTGGCAATGCGTTATCAATAATAGTTACAGGGTCAGGAAGAAGAACAGCAGAATCGTACAACAAAGAGCCAGATAATGCACCGTTTTTGGTAGTAGAGTATAGAACTGATGGGCCGCCTCCAACAAGCTAATGCAATGGATATCCCGGGGTTCAGATGATGCAGAAGAACATGTTCATAACGTATCCACTCCAAATCCATTGAAAATGCTTTGAAAAATGGAGATATCGAAAAAGTTATTAATGGTGCAGTTTATTGTTACTATGGTTAACACAAAGTAATATCCTCACTTGATACAACAAATAAATATGTATTTATTGTAATGATATTACTACTTTTTATCTCATAACTGGATTATGGGACTGTGTCGTTCATGTTAATCAGAAAATAATATTTAAATGGGGAAAAACAATGATGAAAATAATTTTAATTATTATTCTTTTTCTGTGGGTATTTTTGTCCTCAGGAACCGAAGCATCGTTCATTGAAAGCCTTAAAGTAAATGGTGGGGGTTATATAACCTGTATAGCCGTTAGTCCCAATTCACCTAATATTGTTTATACGTCTTCGGATTTAGGTGGAATGTATAAAAGCACAGACTATGGTGACAATTGGGAAATTATAAACAAGGGATTAGTTACTGATACCGATCTTGCTGTCACTACAATCGCTATAGATCCACAAAATTCAAACGTGGTTTATATAGGAACTGGGCAGGTTTGGGGAACTCCATCAGGTAACTATGGCGGGATTTTTAAAACCGTTAATGGTGGTACAGATTGGCAGTTAGTAACTCACCAAGTAAAATTTGCCGCATGTGGAACATTTGATGTACAGGGTAGATTAATTGTTGTCGATCCGGAAAACAGCAGTATAGTCTATGCCGGGAGCCATATAGACGGTATTTTTAAGAGCACAGATGGTGGTGCGAGTTGGGTACTTAAAGGATTGGCTGGTAAATATATTAGTTCCGTGGTTATAGACCCTATGAATACGAATACGATATATGTTTCTTCACAGATAGCAGTAGCATCAACACCCGGCATTTACAAAAGCACAGATGGCGGTAATACATGGTCAACTCTTACCACATCTTATAACGTCTATGATCTGACTATCGATGCTCAGAATCCCCAAACGTTATATGCCGCAGCGTATAACCAGGGAATTTATAAAACAACAAATGGTGGAACTACATGGACATCAAAAACTCCTGTAGGAACTCCCGCCAGCGACGATCCTAACTGCATAGCAGGTGAAATTGAATACGTCTCCATCGCTGCCAGTCCCACAAATCCTCAAATAGTCTATACAAAATCAAGATGTAAGAATCGAGTTTATAAGACAACTAACGGTGGAGATAGCTGGGTAAGGATACCATCAAATACGAGCAACATATATACTGAAGATTGGTACTTTGGAAGTTCTAATTTTGCTGTGTCAAGCAGCGGAATTACTGTAGATCCCACAAATCCAAATCTTGTTTACTTAGGCGATTGGCATAGTGTGTGGAGAAGTAATGATTCTGGGAATACATGGACTGTAAAACCTAACGGTCTTGAAACTTCTGCTGCTCAGGCAACTGCTGTAAATCCAAATGCATCCAATGAGTTATATTCATGCCATGCTGATATTGGTCTTCATAAAAGCGTTGATAGCGGTGCGACATGGACACGTATTCCCGAAATAGGGGGTAATTGTTGGGCAATAGCCATAGATAAGTCAACTAATCCTATAACTATCTATGTTGGAACTGGTAGTTGGTCTAGCACTACAGCTAATGGCAAAATCTTCAAAAGCACAGATAATGGAATCAGTTGGTCTGATACAAGTAATGGTTTAACTGACAGCAGAATTCGTTCTATCGCAATTGATCCAACAAATCCTTCAATAGTTTATGTTGGACAAACAAATGGAAGTATATATAAAAGTTATAATAAAGGTTCATCGTGGGAAAACAAAAGCAATGGTCTTGCATCAAGTGAAGTTCTACAGATAGTTATCAATCCATCATCTCCAAACATTGTTTATGC
>MZXQ01000106.1 GCA_002926195.1 Candidatus Methanomarinus sp. HR1
AAAATACGGACCACCGGATGTTCTTCAGCTTAAAGAGGTAGAAAAACCTACTCCCAAAGACAAGGAAGTACTGATAAGAGTATATGCGACAACAGTAAATCGAACCGACTGCGCAATGCTTAGAGCAGAACCGTTTATTAGTAGATTTTTCACAGGTCTATTCAAACCAAATAAACCGATCCTTGGAACCGAATTTGCAGGCAAAATTGAAGCTGTTGGCGAAAACGTAATGTCTTGTAAAGTCGGCGATAAGGTTTTTGGGTTTAATGAAGGCGGTTTAGGGTCTCATGCCCAATACATGACAATATCAGAAGATAAAGCGCTGACAACAATCCCAAAAAATATAACATATGAGCAGGCTGCAGCTAGTACTGAAGGTGCGCATTATGCCTATAATTTTATCAAAAAAGTGAAACTAAGAAGTGGGCATAAAGTTCTCGTTAATGGTGCAACAGGAGCTATTGGTTCAGCGGCAGTTCAACTTCTAAAATATTTTAGTGCTAATGTTACTGCAGTGTGCAATACAAAAAATATAGAATTAGTAAAATCATTAGGAGCCGATAAAGTAATTGATTATACAAAAAAGGATTTTACAAAAGATGATCAAAAATATAACTTCATTTTTGATGCAGTTGGCAAAAGTTCATTTGCTAAATGCAAACCATTGATTCAACCTGGTGGCGTTTATATTTCATCAGAATTAGGTTCTATGGCTCAAAATCCTTTCTTAGCGCTTATAACACCAATAATAGGGAACAAGAAAGTTATATTTCCGATTCCTAAAGATTGTAGAGGAAGTATACTATTTATCAAAAAGCTCATTGAGAAAGAAAAATTCAAAGCAGTGATAGATAGAAAATATCCGCTAGAACAAATTGTCGAGGCGTATAGGTATGTCGAAAAAGGACACAAAAAGGGAAATGTAGTCATAATTGTGGAACATAATAACAAAGCCTAACAAATTAGGAGGAATTGAAATGACAAATCGTATCGCTGAAACATCGCCACTTGTTTATGCAAGAGTCGCGGGGTTACTGTATCTAATGGTCTTTGTATTAGGTATCTTCGCAGAATTTTTTGTTCGCCAGAATCTTATTGTGCCCGGAGATGCAGCAGCAACAGCCAATAATATCATGGCTTCTGAATCACTATTCCGTATGGGCTTTATGAGCGATCTAATCGGCCAGATGAGTTCACGATGTATTGACCTAAATTTACAAATGAGTGTTCACGATGTATTGAGCTTTTTTTGTTCACGATGTGTTGAGCTCTTCCAGTTAATATAATCACCATACTAACACTATTGACATTAAGTCAGGAATTTGTAAAGGCAGGAGCTCCGGATGCTTCCTATTATCAAACCTTAGGCACTTTATTACTAGCAGCAGGTGATTGGGCCTTTTTGCTTGGATTTGGACTCGCTTTTACCCTATCTGCTCTGATTTTAAATTTTTTATTATATCAATCAAAACTCATTCCTCGATGGTTATCAGGTTGGGGTTTTGTTGGAGCCGTTTTGATATTCGCATATTATTTGTTACAGTTTTTCAGCATTAATCAAGTTGAAATTTTATTTCTTCCAATAGCCGTGCAAGAAATGGTATTTGCGGTATGGCTTATAATTAAAGGATTCAATTCATCTGCAACCGCTTCCGTGTCTGCCAAAGAAGAGAGAAAATGAATTCAGATAAAAATATTCCCAGGCTTTTAGGAGCAGCATTCTTATTACAGGCAGTTGCACCCATGATCAGTGAACTTTTCCTTGCGCCTGTTGATATGCTAGATCCATCTGTATCAGGTAACATAAAGGGATGGTTCAGAAACAAAGTAACACTTGGCATCAACAGGATCAAAGCGTGATAAAATCATTCAGGAGAAAAAAATATGAAAGCGGTTGTATGCACAAAATACGGACCACCGGAAGTTCTTCAGCTCAGAGAATTAGAAAAACCTACTCCCAAAGACAATGAAGTAGTCATTAAAATATTTGCAACAACAGTTTCATCAGGGGACTGGCACTTGCGAAAGGCTGACCCATTTATTGCAAGATTTTTTTTCCTTATTACACAATTTTTTTCACTCCTTTAAAGGGGTGGTAAAGCCATTCTTGTACTCCATAGATGTCAGATCGGGACAGGTAACCACAGGTCCCATTATGACATCTCAGAAATAACAAAAAGGTGATAAGAATGACACGAAATATTGCCAGTCAAAATGGATTGAGAAAATACTTGCCTGTTGTTCTATTCATCGTGGGTTTTGGAATGCTTTTGTTTACACAAATAAGTGATTTTTTTCCAACCATTCCAATAGTGATGGTGATTGCTCCGATTTTTATCCTGAGGTTCATCAGAACTCAACCAGCCAAAAGGGGTATATTACTGACATTGCTTGGATTCATTTTGAGTATGAATTTGGCGCTTTGGGGAATACATAAATTGGATAATATTGCGCTGATGCTTGTATTCAATATTACTATGAGCACAGTTATTGCATTGATGTATTTCATCCCATATTTCCTGGATCGGTTGATCTATCCGAGATTCAATGGATTGGGAATAATATCCGTACTAATCTTTCCGATTCTTACGACTGCAATTATGTTCATTTTCTTATTGGAAGGACCAATAGATGGAGCAACTGCAAAAGCGAGGGGCCAAGTTATACTGGAAGAGCGATTGAGAATGGTTTTTCCTTTATTCGTCCTACTTATAATGGAGTATCATTTGCCGAAGATTACAATGGAAATATCCTGAATGAGATGGACTCTGACGAAACGGATACAGGTATCATGTATACTGATGTTCGTGTCGAGGGAATTGATACTGTCTATACAACAATCGGGGATTCGTTTGCCTTGTTTTGGTCTTTCAGGTAAGTAACGACCTGTTTTTCTTTTTCCATGGTATTTACCTCCTTTTTTATTTTGACCTATGTCTTTCGTCACAATTGAAACACCTCATCCAGGAAGTCATAGCTGATCTGATGCTGGAGGCCAAAGTTGTTGAGCTGACAATGTGCTTTAGCCCCTTCTTCCTCGGTGGTAGTCCGCAATACCTTGACCTTACTCCCCAGAAGATTGTAGAACTCGTTTACCTGCCGAACGGCTTCCTCTCCCAGCTCATCGGGTCGCGTTCGACAATTCGTGAAGCAATTTGAGTTCACGATGCCCCGCTGAGGGTTTTATTTCCTTTCTCACTTTTCTTCCGTATATACAGGTTATATGAAAGCGAGATTATAATCAAGAGTATAACAAGATTAGCTAAGCCTAGTGGTATATCATAATCATAGCTGAGATAAGTTTTTCCAAGATTTGTAATAGCTATAGGAAGAATTAAAAGAGATAAAAAAGCGCGTAAGAAACATGTAAATAAAAATGTAAGGAATGTAGGCAGATAATTGGGGCTTCTAAATCCTTCGAAGAGTAATTGCTCAATATAATATGTCATAAAAGCCATAATTAAAATAAAGGCAGCATAAATAGGAATTACTTTTCTATCAATGCTATTTCTTTTTAGAATCAGGTAAGATAAGGGTATTAAAGATAGCCCTATAAATGAAGACATCCATGTTGTGAAGTCTTTTAGAAACCCGTAAGGTGCATCAAAGTTTGCAAATGTTATTGACCCTGGTTGAGTGATGAAAAGAAGGACTAAGTTTAATAGAATGAATTCCATAAGTTCTCGCTTTTCACTTTTTTGTGGAATTTTGTTTATCATTTTCCTACTTCATCATAATTTAAGAGTAAAACCATTTTTTAATCTTATGGAGGCGGAGTGAATTTCGCACAACGCTATATATCCGAACTTACTTCGCATATCCCGCCTATTCAGTGTT
>MZXQ01000284.1:0-886 GCA_002926195.1 Candidatus Methanomarinus sp. HR1
ACACTTGCGGAGTAGTATAATAAAAAGTCTTAGAATTCAGCACAGACAGAGTATCTGTAAGATATCCAGTTTGAGATAGCTGCATGGAAAGTTTGGTCACTAATGTCTACCATCAATGTAGCAGGATCGAGGCGAATCATTTGGTAACTTATTTTCACGCTAGTTCCCGGAGACGCCCCTCCGGCTGTGTACTGGGCATGAAAACCAACAATTTCTTCCCTGATTCTTTCGTTTGTGATAATTTCTTCAAGAAGAATTTCGTCATCTTTTGCTTTTGCTAAAAGAAGCTTTGCCCCTTCAAGAGGTTCCATAAACGATCCTCCCTTCAAGTCCGGCTTCATAAATAACTGTACCCGGCAAATCCTTCCATTCCTGGTATGTTTTCTCGCTGATAACCAATACATCTACAGGTATACGTAGTGGACTCAATGTATCCCGAAGGCGCACAGTTTCCATTCTGCGGGCTTTCAGTTTTTTTTCGATGACAAGAAAATCAAGATCGCTTTCTTCGGTAATATCTCCACGAGCATAAGAACCGAAGAGGATGATCCTGACAGGATTTGCAGCTTTTCTGAGAAGTTCGACTGCTTCCTGAATAGTTTTCTCGGAGATCATAGGTATTCTTCTATTACGTTTAATTTATTTAAAATACTTTTTGTGTGGATTAGGTCAATCGTTCTAAATCATATAAGAATATGCAGATTTGTGGAGTGCACTTGAGAGCATAGCTGTAATATAATCAAAAAGCCGCCGGTGGGAATTGAACCCACGACCTACTGATTACGAATCAGTCGCTCTGCCAAGCTAAGCCACGGCGGCATTATAAAATGAGTATATACCACTCATGTATATATATATCCAATACTATTATGGTACCCTCCGTTTT
>MZXQ01000284.1:984-8279 GCA_002926195.1 Candidatus Methanomarinus sp. HR1
CCGGAGTTACTGATTTTACTTCAGTATTACGATTATGTACCCAGTCTGTGATCAATGCAGCACTATCCTCACCTGAACATACTTTCATCTCACGGTCTATCCATGCAGGTAAATGCTCTCTTATACCCATCTTACTTTTACTGGCAAATCGCATATCACATAATACCAGCACACCATTCTCATCAGCAGCACGGAGCACTCTTCCAAGTGCCTGGAGGGCCCTGTTCATAGCAGGTAGAGTATATGCTATAAACATACCATTCTTGTTCCCGTACTTGTTCTTATAATAATCATTTACACTTTTCTGGATCTCGGTATATGCCATAAGCGGCAGCCCGACTACCATAGCACCTTTTAAGGCTTCACCGCGGTAATCTATACCTTCACTCATCTTGCCGCCTGTCACTGCCAGCAGTACACCTGGTTTGACTTTTTCCTTCAGTCCTGCCTGGAAGAACTGGGATAGGACCTCAGGTACCTGCCCGGCATCCCTGGGTTCCAGATAGATCCTTTTTTGTGCCTGTTTTGCAACTGAAGTGCAGTAGTCAAGATATTGATCCAGCAGGCTATATGAAGTAAAATATACTACTACGTTCCCTGGTACATTACTGATGAATGATTCGAGATGCAGTTTGATCTGTTTAATATTATCAGGGTCATTCCTCTGAATATTCATAGTAGTAGCTTTTGAAGCCGCAAAGATCAATCTGTTCTCTTGCGGGAACTGGTTAGGAAGACTGATAATGGTAGCCCGGTCATTCTTTCCAAAAAAATACAGCTCATATGCTTCAGCAGGTGAAAAGGTTCCTGAGATCAATATAGAGGCATGATGGGCATTAATAACGCTTTCGATCTGNNGTCTTTATACTCTCTGGTATATTGAAGAGGAATAAATGCTTCATCGTTCTTAGCAAAGTTAAGCATGAATAAAAAATTACCTACTCGTTCAAGATGGATCTCTGATGACTCTGATTCACTCTTTTTATGCCTGGCAATAATTTCTGCCAGATTCATTAGTTCTGCGACCATTCTTTCATCCTCACGAACCAGGCTTTCGCCAAATACAAAATCAGAGAACATATGCGGATCGAACCACTCTTCAGAGGTTACACCTTTTTCCTCCATTTTTTCCATATATTTCAAGATCCTGGGTAGTATTTGCTCTGCGATAGCCAGACCCTGCTTTTGACCTGCTTTTATTACTTTACTCCGTGATGTTTCAACTTCAGTAATAGCTTTTTTCACTGAGAAACGTGTGAGGATGTCACTATTCACTGCCCGTACGGTCTCACCCAGATTGTGGGCCTCATCGATAAGAAGGATGCATTTTTCAGGCTCAAGGCCTAACCAGCCATACATGGCTTCCCTGAATGAATCACTGAATACATGATTAAAATTCAGGACAACCACATCTGCAGCTTCTGCTGATACTGCCATTAATTCATATGGGCATAGATTACCACAGTGATGAGAAAGATCATCAGGATAGATAACCTCATCTCCTATGCCATAGGCAGTGGTATGAGCTTTTTTAGAACTACGGAATTTAATCACTCCATCCGCAAGATATACCTCCCTGGATTGTAAATAATAAGGGCAGCATGAACGTTCACCTTCCGGCTCATCCATGATGAGCTCCAGCAGTTCACTATCTTTTGAAGGATCATATACGAAATCCGATGATTGACCTTTTAGTGCCAGATATTTATGCATCTCTGATTCCAGCAGAAATCTGGTCTTGATCTTTAAAATATCACAACCTAAATAGACATTATCAAGTTCATTGCGCAGCGGGCAGGTTTTAGCTTTACCGACAAGATAAGCTACTCTGGGGCGTTTGTCAGTGTTTTGTCTGATCTTTAGTATCTCATCAAGATATACGGATACCTGACTTACAGTACGCAATGCCACAATAATACGTAGGTCTTCGCGCGTAGCAAGCAGAGCTGATAAAATAGCTGTCTTTCCACTGCCTGTTGGTGCATCTACCATCAGGACGCTATGGGAGCCTTCCTTAACGGTCCGGGCAGCAGCTTTAAGCATATCTCGCTGACAGGGTCTATATTCTGGATACGGGAACCACCGGTCAATATCATCATTCAATTATTAAAACACCTCAATAAATCCTTTTTCCAACTTACCTGATGTGGTGAATGTCCTTTCAATTGAGACATAAAAAAAGCTTCTATTTGTATTACCATTTGAAGATAACAAATAGAAATGCTTATAATATTGTAGGTTTCAATTAAAATTTTGAGACCATAACAGTGTAAAACATTTCATCATCATTACCACCATCATGAAAAAAGTATATATACCATTACGCTAAATATAACGTTGATGGGCATATTTTATATCCTTTCCTACCCGATATATATATCCTGCAAAATACCTCCCAAAAACGGCCCATCACATTTTTATTAATTGTCATTCTGAAGTTCTGTAGTGATGACAGCACTTCCACCTTTTCCGGCTGGTTTGGGATAATCCATGTATTTGTCCGGATTTTTCTTCAATCTAACACATTTACGTCAAATGACGTACATATATTCGTTAGGTTTATATTCTTAGCAGGTAAATAAGTAGTATAATGCTAGGGGATAACAAAGAAAACGATATTAGAAACCGCCTTGCAGAAAAAATGGCTGGCGAGATAACGCTATCTGAAAAACCAGGAGAGGTCATGAAAAAGTGGAGGATCAACTTTGATGTTGCCCAATCAGATCTTTCCACACATCTGGAAGTATCACCTTCAGTGATCAGCGATTACGAAAGCGGCAGAAGAAAATCTCCCGGTACAGTTATTGTCAGTAAGATCGTAAATGCATTACTTGACATTGATCAACAACGAGGCAGTAAACAGATCCATGCCTATGAAAGTATGATAATCGGAAGTTATGATGCAAATGTTATCTATGATATCCATGAATACTCAACTCCCATAACTATCAATGAACTTTCGAACCTCATAGAAGCCCGGATAATACACAGCCAGGATCCGGATAATAATAAACAGCTCTATGGATATACTGTGGTTGACAGTTTGAAAGTCATACTTGAGCTTACTTACCAGGAGTTCCAGAAACTTTACGGATGGAGTACAGAAAGGGCAATGATCTTCACAAAGGTATCTACCGGCAGATCACCGCTGGTAGCCATCAGAGTGACCAATCTTAAACCCGGAACGATCGTTCTTCATGGACTGGAAGAAGATCGGGTAGACCCTATTGCCAGGCAGATTGCTCAAGTCGAGAATATCAGTCTTATGTCTACTGTCATGCCAATAGATACAATGATCAAAACGCTCAAATCACGTTAGAGGCAGTTGCAATAATTACAATAATCACAATATAATCTCCAGGAATAAGGTGAATTACATGGAAGCAGGAATCGTATCATACGGTGTATATATTCCCAGATATCGTATAAAATTAACCGATATTGCAAAAGTATGGGGTGCCGATGCAAAAAGTATTATTGGCGGATTAAAAGTAAAAGAAAAGTCGGTCCCTGATATGGATGAAGATGCAGTTACCATAGCAGTAGAGGCAGCACGCAATGCAGTCCGGAGGAGTAATATAGATACATCAAAGATCGAAGCTATATATACCGGCTCAGAAAGCCATCCATATGCTGTAAAACCTACAAGTACCATTGTGGCCGCAGCTATTGGAGCCGAACCTAACCTCACAGCCGCTGATTATGAATTTGCCTGCAAGGCAGGTACGGCAGCCATCCAGACATGTTTAGGTCTGGTACGTTCAGGTATGATCAACATGGGCCTGGCCATAGGGGCTGATGTATCCCAGGGTGCACCAGGTGATGCACTGGAATATACGGCTGCTGCTGGCGGAGCTGCATATATCATAGGCAGCAGTGACATAGTAGCTGTTATTGAGGATACGTATTCCTTTACAACCGATACACCTGATTTCTGGAGGCGGGAAGGTATGCTCTATCCTGAACATGGTGGCAGGTTCACAGGTGAACCTGGTTATTTCAAGCATGTGATCTCTGCAGCTAAAGGCCTGATGGAAAAGATAGACTCTACTCCGCAAGATTATGATTATGCTGTATTCCACCAGCCCAATGGTAAGTTCCCGGAAAAAGCGGCTCAGATGCTGGGCTTTAGTGCAGACCAGATCAAACCGGGAATGGTTGTTAACAGATTGGGCAATACTTATTCAGGTTCATGTATGATAGGACTGGCAGCGATCCTGGACCAGGCAGTTGAGGGTGATCGAATATTTATGACAGCTTTTGGTTCGGGAGCTGGTAGTGATGCATTCAGTATCACAGTAACTGACAGNNATTATGCTACCTATGCAAAACACAAAGGAAAAATAAAGGTGTGATCAGGATGAGGGATGTTGCTATTATTGGGGTCGGGTGTACCAAATTCGGAGAACTGTGGGACCGTTCTTTCAGGGATATATTTGTAGAAGCAGGTGTATCCTCGTTAGAAGATGCAGGTATTCAGGGAGAAGATATCGGCGGAATATATGTCGGTAACATGAGCGGCGGCAGATTTGTAGAACAGGAACATATTGGCAGTCTGATCGCTGATTATTCAGGACTTGCCAGTACACTGCATGTACCGGCTACCAGGGTAGAAGCCGCCTGTGCATCAGGAGGTCTGGCACTTCGCCAGGCAATTTTTGCCATAGCATCGGGATATAATGATATTGTAGTGGCAGCAGGTGCCGAGAAGATGACAGATGTAAGTCCTGATATTGCTACTGATGCCCTGGCAGCAGCAGCTGACAGGGAATGGGAAGGTATAGTGGGTGCCACGTTCCCGGGACTTTATGCCATGATAGCCAGGCTTCATATGCATACCTATGGAACTACTTCAGAGCAATTAGCATCAGTCTCGGTAAAGAACCATCATAACGGTACCATGAACCCGATAGCTCAGTTCAGGAATGAAATAACAATAGATACGGTCCTGAACTCAAGTATGGTCGCCGACCCTTTACATATGTTCGACTGCTCCCCAATCTCGGACGGAGCATCTTCAGTAGTATTGACCACAGCCGATGCTGCAAAAAAATATACTGATACACCGGTTTATATAAAAGCTACAGCTTTGGCCTGTGATACTATCTCACTGCATGACAGACCGGATATAACCACCCTGGGAGCTACTGTAGAAGCCGGGAAGCGGGCTTACCGGATGGCAGGGTTGACCAGTAAAAACATAGATCTTGTTGAAGTTCATGACTGCTTTACTATTGCTGAGATCTGTGCTATCGAAGATCTGGGATTCTTTAAGAAAGGCGAAGGCGGCAGGGCGACATATGATGGTGAGACCGCAATAGACGCTCAGATCCCTATAAATCCTTCAGGTGGTCTTAAGACATGCGGACATCCGGTTGGTGCCACCGGGATCAAACAGGCGGTAGAGATCACTGAACAATTGCGAGGAACTGCAGGTAAGAGACAGGTTGACGGTGCAGAGGTAGGCATGACACATAATGTGGGCGGTACAGGTGGTACTGCTGTGGTGCATATTTTTTCGAGGAACAGGTGATATCGATGACAGTCGCAAGATTTTGGAGAATGATCCCCAACAGGTACAATCTAATAGGTACGCAATGCACTAACTGCGGTCAATATTATTTTCCACCCCGCAAGATATGTCCGACCTGCCGAAGGGATGGAAAAATTGAGGAGTATAAGTTTAAAGGAAAAGGTGAGGTAGTCACCTATACTGTGATACATACTCCGGCCAAGGGTTATGATCAACAGACACCCTACAACATAGCGATCATCAAACTGGATGAAGGCACCAGTTTGACCGGACAGGTAATATGTGATCCCAAAGAGATACAAATAGGTATGAAAGTACGCTCTGTGTTCAGAAAACTGGGTGAGGAAAGTGAAAGAGGTATGATCTATTACGGTACCAAATTCGTACCTGAATAAGATCATTTGTAACATAGAACGCTTAACAAAAATGATAGTGACGAATGCAGAGATAAAAGCACAACTTATTGCCGTAGGCACTGCTGATATTGACAGGTCTTTACTTGGCAGAGTGACTATACCTACTGCAGGTCCGGGTGCCGGTGGAACAGCTTTTTTTTTAAAGTGGGATGAGCACAGGGTCAGACTGGGTGTTGATGAGAACTCACCACTAAAAGCAATAGAAGATAACGACCATATTCTTATCTTAAAGGATAACGAACCGTTATTACGGGCTCAATTAGAGGAAGAACTTATTCACTGTCCTCAACAGGCATATATCACAATTAGTGAACAATGTATTTTTGATTGTAAATATTGCCCTGTCCCAAAGCTCTCAGGTAAGATTAAAAGTACCGGCGAAATTGTCAAACTGGTGGAAAAGGCAAGTGAGAGTCAAAATTTTAAGGCGATTTCTATCACTTCAGGTGTTGCAGGATCACCTGAGAAAGAAGTTGACCGGGCACTGGATGCTGTTAATTCACTTAAACAATTCAATGTACCTATAGGGGTCTCAGTTTATCCTACAGCCGACTCGTCACAGAGGCTCAAAGAAGCAGGCGTGTTAGAAGTGAAATATAATGTGGAAACTATGGATAGAGAGCTGTTTGGCAGGGTGTGCCCTGGTATGAGACTGGACTTTGCGCTTGAACACCTGAAGGATGCGGTCAGGATATTTGGGAAGAACCGCGTATTTTCAAATTTTATTATCGGTCTGGGCGAAACCGACCGTACAGTTGAAGCAGGGTTAAAAGAACTGGTATTAATGGGTGTGATACCGATCATCCGGGCAGCCAATATGCACCCTCTTAGAAAGGGTGAGGTTTATATCAAGCGGCCGAGTGCGAAACGGCTTCTTAGACTGAACAGGATACTGCGTAACTTATTAGATGAGTATGGACTGCGCGCAGATATAGCCAGAACAATGTGCTTGCCATGTATGGGTTGCGATTTGAACCCACATCGTGATTAAACAAAATCCTCGCTATCGCTCGGATTTTGTTCTGGTGAATTACCATGGTAACTTCAATCCAAATAAGTGAAGAACTGCAAAAAGAGCTCATCAGTAGGAAGTTCTTTAAAAAAGAAACTTATGAGGAAGTAATCTGGGATTTAGTGGAAGATTCTCAAGAACTAAGTGAACAGACAAAAAGGGAGATAGCACAAGCTCGTGCTGAAATAGAAGCAGGCAAGTCCCATACATTAGCGCAGGTCAAGAAAGAGCTGGGACTATGATTTATGACATCATTTTTTGGACTTTTGGGACAGCCTGGTAAGGCTATTTTTTTAGATTTTTCGTACAATATTTATACGAAAATACGGAATTA
>MZXQ01000283.1:0-407 GCA_002926195.1 Candidatus Methanomarinus sp. HR1
CCAATAAGTCCCATAATACCGCTTTCTAATAAAAAAATTGTCAGGATGCTTTTTCTGGTCACACCCATTGCCATGAGCATGCCTATTTCCCTGGTCTTTTCCATAACCACCATTATCATTGTGCTTACCATGCTGAAGGATGCGATCACAATGATCATTCCCAATACGATAATATTGCTCATGCCTTCGATCATTAATGTCTGTAATATCTCAGGATTTGTCTCCATCCAGCTTGAAGCAGGATACCCTAAAGTGTTTATTTTATCTGATATGGGCTGTGCCGTATCAGGATCTTCTACCCTGACAATGATACTGTTCACTACATTTGATTCATCAAAAAAATCCTGGGCCGTGGATAGAGACGTATATGCTAATGTCTCGTCCAGGGGAGTACCTGTATCAACTAT
>MZXQ01000283.1:562-827 GCA_002926195.1 Candidatus Methanomarinus sp. HR1
ATCACTTCATCAATGCTGCGGATATCTTCTGCAAGGCTGCGGTATAAGTAGATATAATCTTCACCAGGTTTTGGTTCTATAGTTATATGAGGCATCTTATCTACAGTCTTTTTATACATCTCCTGTGAAAAACCTACCATACTGGCCTGTGATATCATAAGTATCATGACTGCAAGTCCGATACCCAGTATAGACAGAATGGTCTGTCTGCGGCGTGATGTTAAATGCCTGATCGCAATAAAGAGCTCATACACGGGGATCACCC
>MZXQ01000283.1:901-2489 GCA_002926195.1 Candidatus Methanomarinus sp. HR1
ATATATACCGGCTGGAAGTCTGCTGCTCCAGGTAACTTCTGTGGTCTCGTCGTCACCTGACATGAGGATCGGGGATTGTTCCTTAATCTCTTCAATTGTCTCTCCATCTTTAAATACGGTGAAAACCAGGCTGCCTGTGAATGGTACCTGTGATCTGCCCTCTACTGTCACACTTGCACCTGTCTCGTCCTCATAAAGTTCTGTGATGCGGGCATTGTCTTTGGCAGTAAAACCTTCGGATCGTGCAATTACTGTATCCTGGGGTGATGATATCCTGAGCTTTATCCTGCTTATGTAAGGGTGGTTATTCTCAAGCAGTACATTCCAGTCTTCTGAGAGAGGTGTGGCCTGCACTACGCTGATACGTCTGTCTCTTGTGCGGTAGATAGCAGTATCTCCATCAATGAGCATGTATTCAATATCTGTCAGAACCGGGTTAGATCCGTATTGCGTGGTTGATGGTGTAAGAATAACGCTGACACCGCTAGAATCAGGGATCATGTCTTTTATATAGATTCTGGGAAGGGCCTCCCATCCATATGAAAAATTATAATATTTTGTCTCAAGTACTTTGCTATTTTCAGATAAGGTCATTCTAGCACAGTAGGCCCCATCTTTTGTGTTAGTGACGTCCCATGATGCTACTTTGATGATCTCGCAATCAGGTGTGATCTCATTAATAAATAATTGTTTTGATGATATTACTTCTCCATCAAATATCAGATCAGCATTAATAGTTAAGTCTGAATATTGTTCTTTTGATTGAATAGTGATATCAGCCATATCTATATCCGAATAGATATCGGTAATTTGAATTTCCTGAGCACTGCCTGATGGAAGTAATAACACTAATAATATTATTCCTATTGGTACTGCCCTAAGATAAGTATTCTCTCTTTTGGGCAGGTATGTATTTCCTTTTCCTCCTATTTCGGATTTGCTCTGAATCATTATTTTCCCTCCATTTTAAGTGCATATTCTTTGAATATTCCTGGAACTCTTTGCTCAAACTTAAGATGAAAATGTGCATTTCTTTCTTCATGGAAATAGTCAACAAGTTTTTTCCAGTTCTGGCCTAAATTATTGAAAAAACTGAAAAATCCAAGAATTTTTTCAATTGCGTTTTGATCTTTCTTAGAAGCTACGTTCTCTACCCCGTCTTTTATTTCTATTATGGTCCTGTCAATGATCGCATTAATTACATCGTCCTTGGATTTGAAATAATGATAAAAAGTACCCTGGGCTACACCGACCTTTTTGACAATATCAGATACTGCAATCTGATCATAACCATGTATGAGAATTAATTCCTCAGCAGCATTGATTAATTCGCTGCGGCGAATTTGTGGGTCCTCTGTTATGCGGGGCATATTTTGGTAACTTCTGTGGTGTGTTGATTGACTATCAATCATTCGTTGGGTTAGATAATATATATAGGTTTGTGGAATGGCAGGTGTGGTATGCGTAGAAACCCCTTTACACAGTCAGGACTTAAGGCTATATAAGGTTTAATCCTCCTCACCCAATCTTCTTCTAAGAAGCAAATATTTTAGAAAGACTTAAGCATCACTAATAATCATTATACTTT
>MZXQ01000282.1 GCA_002926195.1 Candidatus Methanomarinus sp. HR1
TCGTGAACACCTTTAGGAGGTGCTGTACCCGCAGGTTGATGACATCCCCAGCATATCTTATTATCAGGGTTACCTGAAGTATCAATGGCATCTATATTCAGGTTCATATGGGCTGATGAGTTGATGAATGATACATTCACACGACTTAATGCACTGCTATCAATATCATGACAGCTTATACAATCCGGGTCGCCGCCACCGCTAACCGAATGACCGTGGGATTGTTTACCTACATGGCAACCCAGGCATTGTGTATTATTCTCCCATTCCATGTTAAAACTCTCATGCCCTCCTGGATAAGGTCCTGGTCGCTCAATATTGGTATTGATTGAATGGCACTTAGTACAATCCGGTTTTGAGTTCCATGTGTGTGCACCTGAATGATCGGTAATCTGCATATCAATCGGACCTGTAGAACTGTTAAAGATAAATGTGACTTCAGTATGACATACGATGCAGCCTGTATAGTCTGTTGTATGACCGGTTGTTGTATTCAATACCATTCTTCTATGAACACTATCATTTAGCATCATACCGGTAGCTGTAAGTTCGTTGGTATAATCCTTCGGAGAATCAAGCCAGTTGTAACTGGAACTGGCATGCCAGTACGGATTGTTCAATCCGGTAGATTGTGCATGACAATCAGTACACGAAGGGATTGATAAAGTATGTGCGGATGGATATAGGCTATTGGGATTATATTGATCATGTATCCATAATTGATGGCAGGGTATACAGGATGACACACCATTCCAGTAGCTTTCTTTTTTCAGTCCCCAGTACCGTACTCGTTGTGCATGGCAGTTAATACATACCTGGTCCCGGTCTCTTGACGGACCTTGCGCATCAATCCATCCACCAATTGAATTTGGATTTGCATGTCTTGCATATCTCACATTGAACTCAGGAGGATCATTAGCATATCCAACGCCTGTTATTGTATCTTTTTTATGTGTCATGTTCTTACCAGTGGCCGGGGTACCTCGCAGAAAACCCTCCTCGATTTCCTGCCCGGTCCCGGGTGCCGGATATGTTACACCTGGTGCAACGTGTAGCGGCTGGATATCAGTATCACGTGCATGACACTCAATACATGAATACGGATCAATGGCCTTATCGGGATGTCCATCTGGCTGTGTACCGTTAGATTGATGACAACCCCAGCATATCCTGTTGTTTTCATTTACTTCAGGGGAAACTGCACAATCAAAATTGAGTAAGCTGTGGACCGAACTTACGATCATTGCACAATCCACTTGCGGACTGCCTTCATTATCTATTTCATGACATCCGATACAGTCCGGTCCTTTATCATCCGGTGCGCCAGTACTGATATTAATACCTGAAAATAAGATGATTAAAATGAATATTATTGCTAATACATATGTGAAAAAATTAATATTGCTGTATGTTGTTATACGAATCCTGTTTTTCATGTTTAACCTCTAATTGGAAGGATTGATTGTATTTATAAATGTCGTATAATATATATAAATATATATTATAGTGTATATATATTTATTGCTTGTA
>MZXQ01000281.1 GCA_002926195.1 Candidatus Methanomarinus sp. HR1
ATGTCGGTCAAGAAAATCCGACCTAAGGGAGAAAATTGTTCTTACCGATGAACCGCCAGCAGTGTTGGCAAACGCTACAAGCGTTTTGAGCATGTTTTTGGGTGAGGAAAGGTCGCGCTTGAACTCCAGGGTTTTACCTTCTGGCATTGTGATTAGTTGAGTGATCGTGTGAGTCATTTATCCCACCTCTTTTTGTATTTGTTCCTCTTGCCGAACGTCTCCCGTTTCAGTCATTATCCTCACCTTTTATTGTACTTTCCCCACTAAACTTTCAAACATCGTATAATTCACTACAACTCTATTATCAAGGTTTGTCCCCTTTATGGCTCCATTGTGGCCCCATAAAGGTATCGCCATGATTTCTACGTACACGCACGCTGAGAGTTTATGCATTCTGTTTTTTGCCAAGGTTTTTGTCTTCAACTTTTTTTGTACTGCTGACAGTTTCTTCAATTCACGCATCAACCACATCGTTTTTTTTTCACCAGCATATTTAAGAATTTCAGACTGACAATCTAGAGAAGCCGGTATCGATTTTTCTCTACTTGCGCATATCAGCCCAATTGAATGGAGTAATGTTATTTTGTATGGAGAATACAAGCTCAACAGAGATTTAGTGAGGAGCTAATTCCTTAGCGTGCGTGTACGTAGAAATCGTGGCGATACCCTAATTACATATAATGGTACAATCGGCTATATCAAGGCAAGCAATCGAAGCACCGTCAGGGCGTCCATGGTGGAAATTTTGGTAGCAGATTTATAGCATGGAGCTATGAATTGCTACAATCCAGATATATTTGGTCGGGTTTCGAGGGGATTTTTCTTTCATTTCTTTTATAATATCTTCTAAACTTTACGGACGAATCGGGGTGATACCCTCTATTGATAAATTCCGATTCTTAATATTTTTGAGGATTGTCTGTTAATCGGAAATTATAAATAAGAATAATACATATGTATTAAGTAAATTGGATGGCTTGTGTAAATATATTTAATGGATATCGTGAGTATGGACGCCCCCAATATAGGGTTGGGGATGCCTCGAACTTGCAATCCGGTGGTGGCACGGCCGGGGCTTAAATACAGGAGAAGAGTAAAGGAGATAAGCATTGATATATTTCAAAGAGTTTTTAAAAATTTCCTTATTGTTTATCAGTTTGATAAAAAAAGAGAAGTGAGAAATATTATGATTGATAAGTTTGTAAATACATGGAAAAGTGTTATTTTTCAACCAAATAATTTTTTTAAGAATATGCCTACCTCAGGTGGATATGGTGATCCATTGGTATTTGCATTCATAAATTCTATAATATATGCAATTATAACATATATAAGTACCTTAGTTCAAATGAGATCACTTGGAATCATGCCAGATTTCATGGTTGCTATTTCATATATAATATCTTTAATTAATTTGATTACTACACCCATATTTTTCATAATTGAATTATTTATTGGTGCAGCTATTTATTTTGTGTGTTTTAAAATAGTCGGTGGATCTGGAAGCTATGAAGGTACTTTTAGAATACTCGCATATACCAGTGTGGTTGCAGTTATTTCTGGTGTATTATTACTAATTCTTGTATTCATTATTCCTTATCCATCAATGAATCAAATGATTGGTATTATTACTAACACAGCTGGATTAAGAGAATACATGCAATATGCAGTTTATAGTGTTGTATTTGTATTAATAACAATATATACTATTTATTTAATGAGTTCTGGTGGGAAATATGTTCATGATATAAGTATATTAAAATCGATAATTGCTGCTATTCTACCATACATAGTAATTGGATTAACAGTTTTTTTCCGTTACTATTATTTCAACTTTATCATTGGTCATGGTTAGATCCCTCTTCAATCAGCTGGCGCTGGTTCATTGAGTTTTCAAAAACATCACAAGACTTATGATGAATTTGCAGGCTTTCATCGGTCACATGAACACGACCATTAGAATATGCGCTCATCCCACATCCTCCTCCCCTCCATACCCAAGAATTCCTTACCTTTAGCCGTCAGGCG
>MZXQ01000280.1 GCA_002926195.1 Candidatus Methanomarinus sp. HR1
AACTTGAAATTAATTTAACAAGAGGTTATAAAATGATTGAAATACAAGATCTATCAAAAAACTTTAACGAAAAAACCGTACTCAATGGACTCAATTTCCAGGTACGTGAAGGCGAGATATTCGGATATCTGGGTCCCAACGGAGCAGGAAAGACCACAACCATGAGAATAATCCTGGGACTCCTCAGACCAACTTCAGGAAAGGCAATGGTTTTTGGAGGCGATCTCGTCAGCAATGACGAGCTTAGAAGGAAAGTAGGTATCCTCCTTGATAATGACGGTTTGTATGATGGATTATCTGCTTATGAAAACCTGGATTATTATGCACAGCTATATAATGTTCCTGATAGGGAAGAAAAGATTAACAATCTGCTTGACTTTGCAGGACTTATCAAAAGAAAGGATGATAAGGCAGGAACTTTTTCCAGGGGGATGAAGAGAAAACTTGGTCTGGCAAGGGCAATAATACACGACCCGGAGTTTCTCTTTCTGGATGAACCATCATCTGGCCTGGATCCGGAAGCACAGAGGATGGTCAGAGATCTCATACTTCACCTGGCAAAAGAGAAGAGGACAATATTTCTTAATTCCCATGACCTTGATGAAGTCCAGAAGATATGTTCAAAAATCGCTATACTTAATAAGGGAACAATACAAGCCTATGATAAGGTGGAAAATTTAAGAAATAAATTCAGTAACCCTGTTTTTGAAATTACTCTTAATGATGTTGCAAATGCAAAAAATGCATTTGATCTTTTACAATCTTTGGATTATGTGTCAGACTGCAAACTGGATGGTTCGAGAATTACTGCTACCCTCAATGAAGAGAATTATTCGAATATCCTAAATGAACTGGTAAGCAATGGTATAAAAGTTGAAGAAGCAAAGAAATTGGCAAAATCCTTAGAAGATATCTATCTTGATGTTGTAAAGGAGGAATCATCATGACTTTAAGTAAGATATTCATAGTAGCAAAAAAGGAAATGATAGGAATAATCAAGACCAAAAGCCAGATGCTTGTTGGGTTATTTTTTGCCCTGTGGTTCAGTGTAATGAGCGCACCAGTGGTCAAAACAGTTGATGAGGCTGCGGTATTTGGTACTTTCAATAACCTGATGTTCTATTTCGTGTTGATGCTGGGTATATTCATGGCATACATGTTCTCAGGAAAAGTTTTTTTCAATGAGAAAAGGGAAGGCAATATAGAAACATTACTATGTACACCTCTTAGCCTTAGACAAATATGGTTCGGAAAAGTGGTTGGTGTTACCATTGTTGCCTATTTGATCGCTCTACTGTCGGCTGCCTTGATAACTATAATTGCAAATATCTTTTCAACTTCAATGCTGCTGCCATTGCCTGCTATTTTCGTTCATATCTTTCTTGTTGTTCCGGCGTTCATAGCAGCTACCGTAGGTCTTCTGGGTTTCGGGCACTTATTGCTAGGCATGCGGGAAAACCAGATTCTAAATATCTTATTCTTTATTGTGATTTTTTTTGCCATTTCTCTTCCTAAGAATGTAATTGGAGGAGGATTTGCAGTTTCGTGGATAGAGGTTGGAGTTTTACTGATGGTTGCTGTGCTTCTGTTGGTATTTGTAAGTTACCTGACCAGATATCTGAGCAAGGAGCGGATCATTACGACGATAGCATGAAAGGAAGTGAAAAAGATGGAACATAAATTCAAAATATTGGTAATCGGCATATTGATAGCAGCAATCACTTATGGTGTGATAATCGTAGGAAATATTTTCGTAGGATACTCACTCTACAACTTTGCTGAACCAGAAGTAAACGGCATGGATATTTCTTATGATGTTGTTTGCACACAGGGGGCAGCAGAGAACCTCACTGGAATAGAGTGCGTGAAAGTATACGGGACGGTCCGTAACACAGGCAAT
>MZXQ01000279.1:0-2578 GCA_002926195.1 Candidatus Methanomarinus sp. HR1
TTGCAGAGACAAGAACTCCAATCTCTGCTTCGACAGGGCATCCGATCATGTATGATTATGAATACAGGCGTTGCGGCATGTGTAATATTTTTATCGCATGTGAACCATTAGCGGGAAAACGCATGGTGAAGATTACTGAAAGAAAAACCAAGAAGGATTGGGCCTGTTTTTTGGAAGAGATTGCAAATCAATACAAAGGAGCAGAGAAAATAACGCTGGTGATGGACAATCTAAACACACACGTCCCAGGATCGTTCTATGAAATATTTCAGCCAGATAAAGCAAAGGCAATATTGGACCGATTCGAGTTTGTGTATACCCCGAAGCATGGGAGCTGGTTAAATATGGCAGAGATTGAATTGAATGTGCTTACAGGGCAGTGCTTAAACAGAAGAATCGATGACATTGAGTTTGTCAGGAAAGAGGTATTAGCATGGCAGAAATTCAGAGACAATAAAAATGCGAAAATTAATTGGCAATTCACAACCAAGGATGCCCGGATAAAGTTATCTCGACTCTATCCGACAATTGAGAGTTGACTCGACACTAGTGGGCGATGTGGACATGGCCATGGAGGCAGTAATATAAAAGTGCGGGGAACTGGGTATTGATATGATTATATATATAGCAGTCAATCTAGATCATGTGCATATATATTTACAAAATATCTGTCAAAATTTTCCGCAAGTTGTATATCAAAGATGATCAAAGGAAGAAGTAGTAATGTGCTCAGAAAGGACTTCTCTTATTTGAAGGAATAGTATAGGGATCATCTCCTGGCCCAAAGCTGCTACCATGGCTTTGTAGGTGCTGGCTTTGACGTGGTTGAGAAATATATTTAAGCACACAATATATCGAGTATAAAAGGATTTCGAATATAAATTACGTAAAAAATAAATAATAACAAAGGTTAATAAGGTACTGCTATAACTAATATATCATTGAAATAATAATTCGTTGGATATGCCTATGTCGTTAATCATTGATAATTTAAGTATTTCATATAAATTCTTAGCACCACATCCTTTCGATGAAAGATTATTTATTAAAAAGATTGAAGATTTATTTACTTATAAAGCTGATGTTCTTGCTGTAAATATTGATGAAAGTGGGCATGTTACTTCTAAACCAAAACCAGTTTATATTACAAAAGATGGAACTAGTGAGTTGAATTTTAATCCGGAAATAGGTATTATCGGAATAAAAGGAGAAGAATTCAATGAAGTCACGTCCTATTTCGATCATCTAAAAAACCTACTTGAAATTGAAATGGAAGTTGACTTCAATAACGATATTGAATATTTAGAATTACTTAGCAAAGGAAGGTATAAAGGAAAATATCAACCACTGGAGGCTCTAAATAAATATTATTCAATAAATAAATCAATTTTCAATAACCTCTTTGATAATGAAGATGTAATTAACATGGAAATTAGAGTTTGTAATGAAACTAATTTAAAGACTAGGAAAAACATTAGAAAATTGCAGGATTGGTTTGACATTAAAGTATCTCCCTTCATTATTAATCCGAATTTTTATGCTTATGATTTAGTGTATAGAAAATCTAATATTGAGGAAGTTAAAATATTTTGGTCAAAATTGGAAGATAAAATAAAAAATCTGTTTATTGAACTCGAAAGGGAGGGATCTTAGGTGGATACGAGTTTTGATATGTATGTTGGAGATTTTGACACATCAATTAGTGGAAATAATCTGTTTTATACTGAAAATCAATTTTTGAATTCAACAGGAACAACCATTTCAGAGGAAGAAGATATAGATACAACTCGATATATTAATAATGAAGGTGTATCAGAAAAAATATTGGAAAAAAAATCAGAATTTGCCCAAAGAACAAGTACTACTGGTTTCATCGATGCGGTATTGCCAAAGTCAATACCATTGATTCAGGGAATAGGATCTCTTGAATTTATTCAAGAATTAGAGAATTTGGAATATTCAGAAGAAATTAAAGGATTTTATAAAGGTAGTAGAGAACTTGTTAAAAAATTGAATATTTTATAATGAAAAAAATGGTAGTTAACTTATCCTCTCTTACTGTAAAGAAATTAAATGATAATGTAGATTTATCCCAATTCAAATGTAAATCTCAGGATATCCAACATTTTCTTACAGAATATGCTATGATTTTCCAAAATAAATCATTAGGAATTTCATATATTGTATATAATAATTCGAAAATAGTTGGTTTTTTTACAATATCAATGGACAGTCTACGAATAAAGAAAATAAGATCTGAAGATCAGGTTGGACATGCAAACATTAATTATTACCCTTCTATCAAGATTGGTCAATTATGTGTTGATATCGACTGTGAAAATCAAAGAATTGGGCCATTTATGTTAAATGTTATTTGTGGAATTGGGATGGAATTTTCTGAAAAAATTGGTTGCAGATTTCTTTCGGTGAATACGTTACCTTCAGCACAAACCTGGTATGAAAAACATGGATTTACTCCGCTGAAAGATCAGAAAGGTAGAAAAAAATTAAGTTATTACTTGGATATTTCAAAATTAGAACAATAATTTTATTTTAATCTTTTTTCTTCAATGGCATA
>MZXQ01000279.1:2634-3239 GCA_002926195.1 Candidatus Methanomarinus sp. HR1
ATTGAGTCATTGAAATCATGTAAGTCACTTACAAATTTTTCATCGATTTTTCGTCCAAGCCATTCTTTGCCAAATAAATCAGCTTTAGCACTAACTATTATCGCATTAAATCCAGCGTGTATGAAGTCAGTTATAATTTTTTCTGAATCACAGTTCCATAGGGGTAATATTAGTTGAATATCCAAATCACTGCAAATCCTGTCCACCAGGTCCTTATGGGTTTTAATGTGCCCAAATACCGCACCTTCTATTTTTACACCCGTTTCACTTATATTGTGTACTGTTTTTTTAAATTCTTGCTCATAAGATAGAAAATCTATTTGGAGATTTGGAACTCCAATCGCTTGTAGTTGAGCAGACAGTAGTTTAGGATTGATGTTATGAGAACCGTTTTTTTTCGTATCTCGAAAATTCAATATATAGGAGATATCAAAACCTTCCAAAATTGCTTTATAACATGCTAAACAACCGTCCTTTCCACCAGTCCACGAAACAACAACCTTTTTTTTATAATCCTTATTTATGTTTAAAATAATCTCAGTTTTCATTTTCAATCCTATCATTACTCTAAAAGTGTATGTTATACTTTATGTTTTAGCCCCAAT
>MZXQ01000279.1:3328-3827 GCA_002926195.1 Candidatus Methanomarinus sp. HR1
TTCGATCTCCTTCCACATACAGCTCTGCTCAGGAACTATGGCGCACTGTAAGCCATTTTCCGGGGCTTTGTTACAGGGTCCGTATTTACTTTCTGCCGGACATTCACTTAAAGGACAGATTCCGCCCGTGTAAGCGATTACGCAGTGTCCGCAGGAGTGACAGATGCCGGTTGCTACAGGATTTTCCTGTTGTGATATCATCTCATTCCCCATTGAATCCAATATAGTGATTATTGGAACATCGGATTTGTTGAGGAAGGCTGATTTGACACCAGATGCGCAACTGAGCATAACCAGGGCATCACTTCCTGAGATAGCTTTGCGGTTTTTCTCAAAGGCCTGTCTCATTATTTCTTCTGCACAACATGCTATGACAACTTTAGCCAGGACCTCTTCTTTCCCCCATTTTTCCAGAAGACCTTTTAGGGACTTGATCCCTGCGTTTCCTCCGGTATTACAGAGGTTGGCGCATGCACCACAACTGATAATAGAGATTTTT
>MZXQ01000278.1:0-523 GCA_002926195.1 Candidatus Methanomarinus sp. HR1
TCAGCACCAACCCTCCCGGCCTTTTCAATGCGAATGATTTTTCGCAAATGATCCTTGTAACAAGTGCAATTGGTGAAGACCCGATGGATTTCGGGGGCGTGAACTATCTGGGAATGCTTAAGTCATTTTTTGATGGAGTTCAATTCGGTGACCCGGATAATATAGAAGATGATGCACTTGCAGTGCTTGCACTTGTTTCATGCGGAGAAAGGGATTGCGACATGGTAAAAAGTGCAGTGAGTCATATCAAATCTGCACAGAACCAGGACGGAGGATGGGTTGCATATGGTCAGGACAGTAATGCTAAGATCACTTCTCTTGTGGTTCAGGCCCTGATCGCTGCCGGAGAAGAACAGGGTTCACCTGTTATACTCAATGCACTGAGTTATCTTAGAAACATACAGCAGAAAGATGGTGGTTTTTTTGATGTGGTTACAACATCTTATGCTATTGGGGCTATGATAGCTGCCGGAGATAACCCTTTAACTTACATTAACAACGGTAGAAGCCCTGTGGATTACCT
>MZXQ01000278.1:655-1239 GCA_002926195.1 Candidatus Methanomarinus sp. HR1
GGGATATTTGATGCTGTTCTGTCTGATGACGGAGTACCTGTTAAGAACGAGACCATAAAGTCAGTATGGTATGATTCAATAAAACCACTTACATTCCAGTGGAAACCAAACACTACAGGAATCCATAACCTGAAGATCACAGTAGATACGAATAACCGGATCAATGAGAGGTATGAGAATAATAATGAGATTAGCCACCGGATAGAGGTTGTACTCCCTGATTTATATCCTTTTTCGTTAGACTGTCCTGCTAAGATATATGTAAATGCATCCAATACTTTAACAGCAACTATACACGGCAAGACAGACGAGGATTTTAATATAACCTTTAAGGCAGACGGTGAAGTCATAGATGAGAGGGTGATCAACGGGATCGATCATGATACCAATATGACATTCGAGTGGAGGCCATCACATACCGGGAAAATCACACTTGAGCTTATAGTAGATGAAAATAAAACGGTGAAGGAGTCTATTGAAACAAATAATATTCTTTCATCTTCGGCAAATGTAGTCTTTCCTGATCTATTTCCAACAGCTATGCAGTCCACTTTGGCATATGTGAATGCAACCAATATGATAAA
>MZXQ01000278.1:1287-1484 GCA_002926195.1 Candidatus Methanomarinus sp. HR1
TGGAAGCCTGACAGAACTGGAAATCATACACTTCAGGCTGTTATCGATCCTTATAATAACATCAGGGAGACAGATGAGGCAAATAATAATATTACACAGGAATATGAGGTCATACTTCCTGATATCATACCTGTGAATATTACACCCTATATCATATTTATTAATGAAACAAACAGTATAATCGTTACAGTGAACGG
>MZXQ01000278.1:1597-2096 GCA_002926195.1 Candidatus Methanomarinus sp. HR1
ATGTGATCACAGCGAACCGGATAGGATTGGAATTGCTCTTTCCACTGGGTGGTGAGATATTAACCGGGTTTTGTAATATTACCTGGAATGCCAGTTATGATCAACCGGTTATGATCGATCTGGTGTATAGTGCAAATAACGGTTATACCTGGAACATTATTGCAGAAAATATAACCAATAACGGATCTTATGAGTGGGATACCAGAGATGTGATCGATAGTAAATATATGATACTTATAATTGCAAGATATGCAAATATTACACAGGAGGATAATTCCGATCTATTCTTTGTCTATAATAAGAAATCAGCCTCTAATTGGGGTGAGTTCCATAGCAATGCCGGTTTTTCCCTGTCAGAGACACCTGATACCTGTGAGACCGCATGGATAAGTGATGATATCGGTGCAGAAAGCTCATCATCTCTTATAGTGGCAGATGGTAAGATATTTGTGTACTGTGCAGGTTGGCAGAAAGACTATTCTGATTATACATATCTTGT
>MZXQ01000278.1:2116-2770 GCA_002926195.1 Candidatus Methanomarinus sp. HR1
GGGAGGGTCTATGTCTCCTCAGGAGATGGGGTATACTGTATCGATGCCACTAAAGAGGACAGGGGTCATGTTCTATGGGAATATATATTTCCTGATGGCGGAGGTTCTGTCAATGGCGGTCCTGCGGTAGCTAACGGGAAAGTATATGTCGGGAGCTGGGACGGTGGACACTATTACTGTCTTGATGCAAAAAAGGGCACCATGATATGGAAATTTAAGATAAATGATAATTCCCAGTCTGTGCCTGCTATTGCCTATGGCCGGGTATATTTCGGTGATTTTAGTGGTAATTCAAAGGCATACTGTGTTGATATGGATGATGCCTACGAGTTCTGGAATACCAGTATAGACTGGAATGCATGCGGATCATTCACAGTTTCAGATGGTGCAGTATATTTCACTACATTTAATTTTGTGGGTCCGGGCTGTGCCTATGCACTTGATGCAGGCAACGGCACGCAGATATGGAAGAACAATATTATATCTACGGATTCTACACCTGCATTCTATGCCCCGTCAGGATCTACCAGAAGTTATGTCTATGTATCCTCAGGATCCAATGCCTATAAAATATATTGTTTCAATATAAAGAACGGTGAAACCGTCTGGACTGTGGATGGATTGGGACACTGGACAAATTCTCCGGCCGTTTCT
>MZXQ01000066.1 GCA_002926195.1 Candidatus Methanomarinus sp. HR1
GGTTAACCAGGTTTGTTCCGATATCTGTGGGCATATAGGCTTCCTTATGTTCTTTCTTGAACTTCTTAAGCCAGTCCCATGCAGATGCCATGTTGTGGAAACCGCCGCCAGTAGGCAGACCAAGATGTCCTTTCACTGCCATAACAGATCGAACGGTAGCACCGGCACCCGAACCAGGGGGCATAGCAGCCACATCAACGATCGGACGCGTGATACCGCAATCCTTTGCTATTTCCAGCATACCTTTGGCCTGGCCTGAACCGCCTATTTCAAGGATATCCATTTTGCCTTTCACTGTTGGGTCAGTCGCATTGAATGCCAGTACAATAGCAGCATCCAGACCGCTTTCGGTCACAGCCGCGATCTCATCTTCTTCAACACTGGCATTGATTGAGTTGTGTATAGCTCTATCTGCTACGCCTATTTCAGTACAATACTTAGCAGCTGCTGCTCTCACATCACCTGCTGATGAATCAATAAGAAATGCGGTTTTATCATCGATCTCTATGAACCAGTCAATGAACTTTACAATAGCTTCAGGTGTTTCACCAACGATCTGGTTGATATAGGGAACACCTGTTTGATCTCCCATTTCCTGCTGCGTATGCCAAAGAGTATCTGCTGCATTCTTATCAAATATACCCTTATCTTCATCACTTACGATCTTATGCTTGCCATAGAACATGGTACTGATGAGAACAGTCGGATACTGTCCGGGCTGCCCGCCCATCTTGACACCGCCAAACTCAAAGACCTTCTGTTCTTTATCAAATCTAAACATCTATTATCACCTCAAATTAGAAAAATATTCTTCACAATTATTAATAAATCTGTTTCGTTCATGTTGATAGCTAATAACAGATATACCATGACAATCATTAGTCCGATACAAAGGCCATATAATATACCAACATCTCTTCCCAGCTTCTTTCCGATCTTTTGCTGCATCTCACTGTGAGTAAATTCAACTTTCTCCTCAATAAGATCCAGTTTCTTAAGAACTTCATGGTAGTCAGTTGGGTCTACAATAACTTCCGGAACTTTTTCAGTCATATTATATCCCTCCTGCAAGAACAATAGGCAGTCCTATCATAATAACTGCAAATAGAAATCCGAGTATAACACCCTTAAAGCCACTTACGGTTACTCCCGAATCCAGTTTCTGGTTTCTGGCAATAAGCTGGCCTCGGTATTTCATGTCTTCAAGAAGTTTTTCAAATATAGCTATCGCAGGCGGATTGACCACCATAGGTACACCCTGACCATATACATAATCATCTACATGCACCTCTTCTTCTGTGGTTTCTTCAACCACTTCTTCAGTTGCTGCTTCTGTGGTTTCTTCAACCTTTTCTTCAGCTACTGCTTCTGTGGTTTCTTCGACCTTTTCTTTATCAGCCATAACTATACACCTCCTCCGAGGATCAGCAGTCCTAATAATCCAAGAGACAGCACAATTCCTATCATGGCACCTTCGATCTTGCCTACATACACACCGGATGCGAATTTATTCAGATTACCCATATCAGCGATCTGGGTCTGGATCATTCGTGTCCTTGCCTGTATCATGGCAACCTCGGCAGCCATTGGTCTTATGCCCTCGAATTCTTCTCCTTCTTCTCCTTCTTCAGATAGCACAACAATCATTGGCTCTGCATCCAGAGCACCCGGGTCTTTACCTGCCAGTTCCTTGATCTTGGCAGTGATCTTGGCGTCATCTTCCGAACCAATCAAATCGACAGCTTCTACCTGTTCCTTGAATCTGGCAATGTTTTCCTCACTCAGGTTCTCTATATAAGGAATAGCTCCTACTGCACCAACAATCCTGTTCTCTTCAGTTCCGTTGGCATGTATTTTCATTATTGCATCACCGGTAAGGTGACCTTTGACCTCGGAACCGGTAACAAGTAAAAACCTGATGTTAGGATTTGAGATGATATTGGCAACAAGCTTCTCAATTCCAATGTTCTCTGTTTTACATGGACCTGTTATAGATGCTCCTGCTGCAAGATGGGGTTCACCAGATAGATGTGATCCCAGAGTGGTCACAGCAACCGGATTGTTAGGGTCGCCAATTTCATATTCACCTTTTAAAATAGGCCATCCTTCAGCCGGTTCTTTTTTATCAGCCATTTCAGATCCCTCCCTGTAACGCCATCATTATTGTTACCATGAACATCAAAATACATCCTCCGATAAAACCGTAGAAAATATTTGTCCATACACCTGCTGTCCTGGCAGCGTTCTTACGACCAGGGAAGCTGGTTAGGAATTCCTCATCAGGTCCCAGGGAATTCATCATATCATCTGCTATTGCATCCAGTTCATCCACCAGTGTATTGATCTCATCAAGAGAATACTCCAGTACATCATCGCGTTCTTCTGCCATGATACCTGACATTGGTTCTAAGACCAGATGAATCTCAGGTGCAACTCTTACATGACTCATTGCAATTCCTCCTCTGTTGGAAGCAGACCTGTTCCAATGACCTTATATGCATCTCTTTTCGTTAGATTAATAAACTTCTTAAAGTAAATAATCCATATGAGCAGACCAATTACAATGGTCAACATAGCTGGAATTACATCTATCACTACAAGCGAAGCAACTCCCGTGATTGCCATAATAATTCCTCCCTTTTCAACACCGACATATAGCGTCCTGTCCTGTGATTCATCAGGACCAAGACAGGCATTGAAAGGATGCAGTATTATCATTGCACCGCCAATAAAGATCAGTGCAATAAAGCCAGTCTGGATAACACTTGAAAGGATAGTAATATCAGTATTAAGTATACTATTCTCGAATACTAAGGTTCCTGAAATAGTTACGCATAGAGCTATCATCACAAGACAGCCTGCAACTGCAATTTCAACCATGCACCTTTCCATGATCGGTATGTTCATACTCAATATCTTGTTTGCCATAGTACCCATAATAAATCCAATAATAGCTGCAACAACGATTGCAATTATCGGTCCTAAAACTACTGGTATACCCAGTACATAGCAAAGTGCTAATCCGAATATGGCAGCTACAATACCCATACCCAGAGCAACCATGCCAATGGACGGTACACCTGTACCAAGACCATAACTGCATACTCTGCGTACAGCATCAGCTCCCCATACTCCTGCTAATATTGCACCTATCCCGCCAAAGAACGAGAAATATGTGGTTTCAGTTATACCGTTCAATATAGTACTAAGATATATCCCGGCAAGTCCGCCTACAATTCCTAAAATAGCTACATTGGTTGCAGAGATACCTCCGCCTGCCGGTCCTCCTGCTGCTGTTGACATTATAGACCTCCCATGATTGGAACTGCTATCATAGCACACAATAGTGAAGCAATCAGACAACTTATGACAGCTTTTGGTACTCTTTTAAATTTCGGATCGTGGAACCCTTCAATGGTACCTCCGATGTTATATGAGGCTACCACTGCATTCACATAGAATACACCTGCAGAAAATATACCGGCAAGAGCAATGGTCGCAGGACTAGGACCTACTAATAAACTTTCAATTGGTCCGGGGGATCCTGCATTCATCAATATAGCATAGATGAGCGAACCGCCCATTCCACCAAGTAGTCCGCCTATGACTCCGCTTACAAAGCTCACTGTAGGAATTCCATGACCTTCCGTACCTTTTGATACGTAGATATCCTGAATATCTCCGGTTATAGGGTCCTTATCAACCTTTGCAGATACCGGTGGAACGCCTACGCAGTAGACATATACTAACTGACCTATAAACATAGTAACCGAGATCATGATCATAGCACCAACGGCACCGGAAAGCATTACCTGAACAAGTTCAATGTTTGAAAGTCCGTCATTACCTAGCATACTGTACATGAATCCGGCACTGATAAGACCGGTCAGACCGGCACCTGCAGCTAATTGCACTGTACCTGTTCCGACACCTGTTGCCTGAGCCATAGCTGCAGGAGCGCCGCCTACCGGTATAAAGTGAACGCCAAGTCCTATTAGTATGCCTCCGATTGTAATAAGTATGATTGATATCGGATCAAAAAGGCTTATAAAATCAGTCATGCTGGTGCGCCTCCTTCTTCTTCTTCCTTGTACGGTCCGTATGCATTTCTTCCGTCTACTTCAACATATCTGTTTAAGAGTATTAATATCACAACGATTATTAATCCTGCAATGATCGCAAACCACTCGGCATTAGCGCCTGTGAATATTGTCGATCTCCAGTTATCGAGAAATACCGTGAGACCAAGTGCGAGTCCTGTAACAGGTCCTCCGAACTTAGCACATGCCCATACATTATCCATACCATTACGCAAGCCTGCTTCTCCTTTTCGAACAATGTTTCCTGAATAAGAAGCATTCAAACCACAGCCAAACGGCTGGTTCTGGAATTCCCGCTCAGCGCCGTAATGAACATCACCTGTTGATGAGCCTATAGCACCGGCAGTCACACCCCAGAATAATGCCAAAAGCGGCAGTGGGAAGGGGTGTCCCATAATAGCGTTCATAATATATGAAAAAGATACTATACAAAATACTGCGATATATCCATGTGCTATAATAGCAGGAACATGTCCTACTACCATATCCATATAGAGCGGTTGTTTAAACCGGCTCTGACTGGCTGTACGTCCCATATGAGCTGTTACCGCGAACATACCAAGTAGTATAGCACCAACTAAAGAGCCGACTGCAAGAGCAAAAAGAACTGACATACCTTTTGCAAGCATTACACTGGCTACTACAGCAGATGATGCACACCACAGACCGTATGCCGGGGGCTCGCCTGAGATAGCTTTATTAAATATTCGATGGGGAAAGTCCATCTGAGCAGCTAACTGCACCTGAGAATTCGGATTACTCTGTGAACCGACATCTGATTCCAGATCCTCGGCTGCACCACCAATGGTAGCAAGTGCTCCTGTCAACGCAACAATTCCCATATCGATAATTATTGGATCAGTCATCCTATTATTCATCCTCCTATACTTTTTATAAATATTACTAATGTGGTCAAGTTAATAAATTTTATATAAAATAACCTGATCACATCATTTTTTATCTATTAATTCTAGTTTGACTAGTCTATATTGGAATGCCAAATACCCCATATAAACTTTTCTAAAAAATATTGAAGTAGGTGATTACTATGTCCCTACTTCCCAACCTTCCATATACTCTATTTGATGTGATTTAAGCTCATCAATTTCAATACCCATAACCATAAGTTTCAGGGAAGCTACCTTTTTATCAATATCCTCAGGTACAGGATGCACACCTGGTGTAAGCTTATTCTTTGCTATGTACTCAACACTTAGAGCCTGATCAGCAAAGCTCATATCCATAACCTCAGCAGGGTGTCCGTCTCCGGCTGCAAGATTTACCAGCCGTCCGTCTGCAAGTACATTGATACATTTTCCACCCAGTTTGTATTCAGTAATATTATTGCGCACCTGTCTGATCGAAACTGCCATCTTTTTCAACACATCAAGATTGATCTCCACATTGAAATGTCCTGCATTGGCAAGGATGGCACCGTCTTTCATCAACTCAAAGTGTTCTTTAGTAAGAATATCAATATTACCTGTGGTAGTAACAAAGAAATCACCTAAAGCTGCTGCCTGGTTCATTGTCATTACACTAAAACTATCCATACGCGCTTCCAGTGCACGTACAGGGTTTACTTCAGTTACTATTACATTAGCTCCCAGACCTACAGCCCGCATAGCTGTTCCACGGCCGCACCAGCCATATCCTGCGATCACTACATTCTTTCCTGCAACTAATAAGTTAGTTGTGCGTATAATTCCATCCCATGAAGACTGACCGGTCCCGTAGCGATTATCAAATAGATATTTGGTCTGTGCATCATTTACTGCGATCACAGCCATCTTCAAAGCACCGTCACGCTCCATAGCCTTGAGTCTGTGTATACCTGTAGTGGTTTCCTCACATGCTCCCAGGATCACAGGCAGAAGGTCCTGCCTATCAGTATGGATCTTAAAAATAAGATCGCCACCATCATCAATAGTGATATCAGGCTTATGATCCAGTACAGCATTAATAGCCTCATAATATTCATCATCGGAGCAGGCATGTTTCGCATAGCAGGATACATTCTCCCTTGTTGCTAATGCAGCCGCCACATCATCCTGCGTACTCAGCGGATTGCAACCGGTGATCGCTACTTTGGCTCCTCCTGCGACCAGGGTTTCAACAAGTACGGCTGTTTTTGCTTCCACATGCAGTGCCATTCCAACCGTATGTCCGAAAAGAGATTGATCTTTTATCATATCCTGCCTGATCTTTGCCAGTACCGGCATATGGTTTCTTGCCCATTCTATTTTCATGTTGCCTGATTCTATTAAATTATCACTCATATTTAATTTCTCCACTTACAATTACTATTTTTCAACACTATCAGCAAGTCTTTTTGCTGCGTGTGCAGCTTGTTCCATTACTCTGTTCTGGTCCATGGATAATACCTTACCATCTTCCATCAGTATGTGTCCGTCCACGATAGTTGTGCGTACATCAGAACCTTTAGCAGCATATACCAGATGTGACATGTGATTATGGACCGGTACCAGGTGGGGTTTGTTCATATCTACTATAATTATATCTGCAGCCATCCCCACTTTCAACATACCAGCAGGAATTCCCAGTGCTTTTGCCCCATTGTACGTGGCCATCTTTAATACTTCATTTGCAGGTAATGCCGTAGGGTCCATGGAATTTACCTTATGCAGCAGGGCTGCGGTCTTCATCTCCTCAAACATATCAAGGCTGTTATTAGAGGCAGTTCCATCAGTACCCAGTGCAACATTCACATCCCGGCTTAATAGTTCAGGTACCGGTGCAATACCTGATGCAAGTTTCATGTTGCTTACAGGACAGTGGACCGCACTCACACCTTTTCGTGCCAGTATATCCATATCACCAGGTGAAAGCCATATAGTATGGGCAGCCAGTACATCAGGTCCTAAAAACCCCAGCTCATCCAGCATATTCACACTGCACATCCCGTACTGTTCCTTCATCTTGTTCAACTCGGCCTCAGTTTCCAGCACGTGAATGTGTATACGGACATTATCTTCAAGTGCATTCTCTTTGACATTTCCAAGAAAAGCCTTACTGCATGTATTGGGAGCATGAGGACCGTACATGGTAGTTATTCTCCCCTGCGCCGCACCGTTCCATTTCCTTACAAAACGCCTGCCTTCGGATAATTCTTTTTTTCCCTTATCCTCATCACCTAATTCGATCATGCCATAAGAAAGTGCTGCTCTTAATCCTGACTCATCAACTGCCTCTGCTGCCTTATCCATATGAAAATACATATCTGCAAAAGCAGTTGTACCTGATCGTATCATCTCAAGACATGCAAGCATTGTGCCGGTATATATATCGTTATCAGTAAGCTGGGCTTCTATAGGCCACATATTATCTTCCAGCCACTGCTTAAGCGAAGTATCATCGCAATAGCCGCGAAATAGTGTCATTGCGCCGTGTGTATGGGCATTTATAAGACCAGGCATTACTATACAGCCTCTTGCATCGATCACCTGTTCTGCAGGTTGATCTTCTTTACCCACATATGCTATTTTATTATCTTCTATCAGGACGCATCCGTTACTGATAGGTGAACCATTCATTGTTAATATATGTCCGTTCTTGATCAATATTTGTGTCATATGGTCTTGATAAACGGTTTCAATAATCAATAAGGTTTACGTCTTATAAAAATCATAATCTGTATTAATAGGAAATATTATACTTACTATGGCCCTGATAGACCCGATAAATAAATTCCGGATCCCGCAGGAATGGATCAACAAAACCAATATACCACTGGATGAACTTACCAGAGGAGTCTCAAGTGGGTTATTAGTGGTTCTTTCAAACGGCAATATACTGCATAGAGGATTTACTACAGGCACTACGGCAGCCGCAGCAGCCAAAGCCGCAGTGCTGTCTTTAGTAAAACAGGTGGATTCGGTATCAGTTCCCACACCATCAGGTATAAGGGCCAGACTTGATGTCAGGACATCAAAAGGCAAAGCTCAAGTGGAAAAAATATCAGGTGACCACGAGAGTGATGCTACCAGGGGATTAATCTTCCGGGCCCGGGCAGTACCATCTTCAACTACCTTGCTGATCGCCAACAAAGGAATAGGTATTGTTACCAGGGACGGCCTGCAGGCAAAAAAAGGTTATCCTGCCATTAATCCTGTACCCAAAGCCCAGATCATGGATGCCATCAATGAAGCATTAGAAGAAACCGGGTATTCGGAAGTAACAGTTACAATATCAATACCTGATGGAGAAAAGATAGGAGCTACTACATTAAACCCTGTAGTAGGAGTTATGGGTGGCATTTCAATTCTGGGCACAACAGGATTTGTCGAACCCTGGAGCGATCATCTGGGAGAAACAAAGATAGAATTGATCAATAATGCTTCCAGGGTAGTGCTGACCACAGGACGTACAGGTATGCGCTATTCTGAAATGCTATTTCCTGATCACACTGTGGTCATGATGGGAAGCAGGCTTGATGAAGGTTTGAAAGCCTGCAAAGGTGAAACCGTGATTTGTGGATTGCCTGGTCTGATACTTAAATGGGCAGTACCTGATATTTTATATGACACGGAGTTTAATACAGTACAGGAACTGGTTGATGCAAACAGGGAGGATCAAATTATTGATAGTGCAATATTAAAAGTGGTGGAAAAATCTAAAGGAGCAAGGGTTGTGCTTGTTGATAGGGACGGTGTAGTGATCCGCAATACAGGAGATGAGTTATGAAGATCATTGGTGTGGGTATAGGTCCGGGCATGTTGAGCGCAGAAGCGATTGAAAATATATGCCAGGCTGAAGTTGTATACGGCTCTTCGCGTGCAATTGAGTTAGCAGCAGAACATATCTGTTGTAATGTGGAAAAAATAAAGGATTATTCCAGGATCCACGAACTACCGGATAATGCTGTAGTACTATCTACCGGAGATCCCAATCTATCGGGTCTGGGTAAATATGCCGGAGTTGATGATATCGTGATACCTGGTATTTCTTCTGTCCAGATAGCATGTGCACGTCTTCATATTGATCAGACAGAGGTTGTTATCATAACTGCACATGGAAGAAACCCGTCCCTTGCCATCGGGAAATTACGCGATGCTGTTACTATGGGATTTACTGTTTTTTTACTTCCGGCATATGATTTCGGAGTAGACCAGGTAGCAGCATTGCTTTTGGATATGGGAATTGATGTACCTATTGCTATTTTAGAGCAGCTTGGATATCCGGATGAACGGGTGGAGATAGGAACGGTAGGAAGACCGCCGGTTGTGAAGTCTCAACTTTATTGTATCATGGCTGGATCAGCAGTTAATTTATAGGGCTCTTCGCTAATTCATGTTGGTAATTGGAAATTAAATCCGGTTCAATTTCAGAAGCCATTAACAGAGAAGGCCATCGCCGCGATTAATATTGAGAAGATGATTAGCCTTATTGAGCAGAAAATAATATGGCAACAAGTGAAAGTAAATGAAGAAATGCCATTGATTTTAAAAATGTAATCTCCTAAATAGTTGTTTTGTTACTTGTCCACCGAACGACTTTAGCTATAAGGAAATTCACCGGGAAGTAGAAAGGGGGGAAACATTATATGAACTCTATCACCTGGCCAGTCAAAAACTGCCATGCCCTGATAAAACAACTTGAACAGAAGGATAAGCAAATCGAACATTTACACGTCTTACTCCGAACTGCAATGAATCAAAACATGATCACGACTCCGGAGGAGCTGCATAAAAAGTCTTGGTGGAGGTTCTGAAGTCGGTGATATCACAGGAATGAAGAACACACCTATTAAGTCGTTGATTAATCGGCTCTGCGAGTGTTGCAGCCTGAGTATTATGCCCTCATGAATTCCTGTGTTTTCCTTACTTTTTAAAAAGCATTACTTTATGTCAAATAATGCTGTGGTTCCTCCAAATAAATCAAATTTGTAGGCAAACGTTAGATCTTCTGCTGACATTGGAAC
>MZXQ01000070.1 GCA_002926195.1 Candidatus Methanomarinus sp. HR1
GTAAAATATCTGCCTTGACGAAAGGGGCGTTTATAGGGTAATCGCTGATACGTATTCGATAGCTACTTAATCCACCGCGAATCCTTGATTCATACTCCTGCCACGAAAAAACGTTATATCCTGCTTTTGAGGCAGTTTTGGCGAGTATATATCCTATGGTCTGAATCCCCTGACCGGCTGAGCCAGAAATGATTATACTTATATCTATCATATTTACCTCACCATTAGAAGGTCATAAGGTACTACTTAACTATTAATTTATCCTACGATATATTCAATAGCTCGAAGCAATTTCGATATATTTTTATAGCAAATATATACCAAAAAAGAAAAAAAGGGTGATTGTTATCACCCCAATTTCACTCATATAAGTCACTCAAAGAGTAGATACCAGATCAATATCCAATGAGTCCAGTACTCTGGATAAAGAGATTCCATAAGTCCACTTCTCTTGAGCATAACCTGTACGCAATTTCTCCTGCCATCCTCCCCATAGTAAGCCAATTGGGTTTAACTCGGGATTGTCCAGTACGATCAGACTGCCACTATCACCATGGGTAGAAAATGGAATATCATCATCGCCAATAATAAGCAGATCAGTATAAGCAGTAACATCTCTATCGTCAATAAATTCATAACCAAAAGCCACAATAGTTCCACGACGTAAGCCTGTAGTACGCCCGACTCGTAAAACCTTACTGCCAATTATAGACATATCATCTACTGAGATGTTTTTTACCTGACCAAGTTGACCGACACCCATCATGTGAGTATTAATATCCGACAGATCAAAACCGGGATCCAATCGAACAAAAGCGCAGTCTACTCGAACATATGTATCAGGCTCATCTACCAGCGGCCCGTACCACTCCTGATCCTCAGCCCATTTGATCACACGCTCAGTTGTACCCAGTTGTGTTCCCCAGGGAACCGGATGCAAAAATATTCATGGCAGGCTGTCCCAAAACCCCCACATTTGATAAATATTTATGAATTAATTAATTATTTTCAATGTGATTATTTCTATAGCTCTCTGTAAATACACCTCAATTCTCAATCTAAGAAATATTACAGAATATTTCGTATCCACTTCAAAAATTATATTATTTTACATTTGCAATCAATTAAGGAATTTTAATCTGTGTAAATCCGTGTTAATCTGTGTCTGAAATAATTATTTTTTGACTCTATCAAGATTACTTTTTTTTCTATAAAATATGTAATCTTGGATAATAATCATAAGCAATATACACCACCTTGTTAGAATGTGTTTTTTTTAGACACAGATTAACACGGATTTACACAGATTTTTCAAGAGGCAATATTTCATTAAATATACTGGTAAATTATCGTGATTCTTGAAGAGGTAATAATTACACTTAGATTTGAAGGTGATACAATATTTCCTATAATTTATAACCCATTTTCGATATACATCGAAGCCTTTATGTAGTTTCAACAAGTATATGACATAAAAAGTATAATTTTTATCAAAATAGTATAATGG
>MZXQ01000277.1 GCA_002926195.1 Candidatus Methanomarinus sp. HR1
ACCTCCCAACCTGCATCTGCAATTGGAATTGGAATATCACCATCTGAAATATCAATTGATAACGTGTTAAAAGGAAATGAGGCCGAAAGGAGTCTTACGATATTTAATACCGGACCGGAAACTACAAATTTTACACTATCTTCCTCAGGGCATGTTTGCAAATGGGTAACTTTTTATGATTCTGATGACCCTGCTACAAATATCACGATAATAAGTATACCAGGCCATGAAAAAAGGACTGTTATAATAAAAGTCCAAATCCCGGAAGATACTCTTAATGCAAAATATGTCGGATCAATTGATATTAGAAGTATGCCTGTTGCCGCAAACAGTAATGGAATGGGACAGCAGCTTATTATAGGGGCATCATCATCAATTGAGTTAATAGTAACAGGTAACCAGACTGTTAAAGGCGTGGTAACTGCCATAGTAATCGAAGATACTGAACCCGGTTATCCTGTTAAGATCAAAACAATTTTTAAAAATGAAGGTAATGTTATAGCAATTCCGGGAATCGATGTTATCATTCACCAGGGCAATAATGATATTTTCAGTTTTACTAATGATGAAGTGAGTGTCAAACCTACAATAACCGAACCTATTATAGCTAAATGGAGTACAACTACTGCGAATTTGCCAGGTGAGTATACTGCAAAAGTGACTGTAATACTGGACGAACAAATTTTGCGCTCAGATACTATACCATTCGAGATACTGCCCACAGGGACGTTGACAAGACAAGGTAATCTAACAGATATACTCATTGATGATATACCAGCCATTGGTACACTACTTAAAATTAAGTCATGTTTTGAAAATAACGGTCTGATCGAAACATCGGCAAAATTCACAGCAGAAGTGTATAAAGATGACAATCTTGTAGATACCATCACAAGTGATGAACTTGTAGTAGAAAAAAACGAAGAGATCGAACTGATATCATATCTAAAGATCGAAGATCCCGGAGATTATAGGATTGAGGGGAAGGTAATATATGATAAAAAAGAAAC
>MZXQ01000069.1 GCA_002926195.1 Candidatus Methanomarinus sp. HR1
GGCTTATGATGTCCGTTAAACTGGGGTTGATCACGAAGGTGAATACGGTCCTCATACCGACGATCAACGATCATCATATCCTCGATGTGGCAAAGAAGATCAGGGGGCTTGGGGTTTACCTGCAGAACATCATGCCATTAATCCCGCAGTACAAGTTTGCAGACATCACGCCGCCAACGCCCTCTGAGAAGCGTGCCATCCAGGATGAATGCAGCAAGACCACCAAGCAGATGCGGCACTGTAGGCAGTGTCGGGCTGACGCGATCGGGCGTCTGGGCGAGGATGTGCAGGAGAAGTATTATCAGTGATTTGAAGGGGCGGGGGTTTGGCACTGTCCTAATTTATACCCCAAAATTAAATAGAACAAAATCCTTACAAAAGTTGTAGGTATTGCAGGTCCGGCCGAAGCCCTGGCATGAGAGAATCCCTGATATGTCATCTCAGCTTAAGGAATTTTTGGGTCTCATCCATATGCACCTCTGAATTGAATCGACCGTATTAGATCAGTTCTGGATAGGATACCCACGATCTTCCCCTGGTCTATAACGATCAAACGACCCACGTTGTTGGACATGATGAGCTTGAAGGCATCGAAGGCATCTGCATCAGGTTCGATTGCGATCACATCGCCTGTCATAACATCTTTGACCCTGGTAGTATCTCGCTCTGATTCAGGTATTCTGCGTAGATCCGAGAATGTTATCACTCCAAGCACAGGGGAGGTGTGATTTTGTTGTACAGGATAGCCCATATGCTTTGTCTTGAACATTACATCGACCAACTGGTCAAGCGTCAAATCAGGAGTTACATAGATCACATCCGGAAGACCGCTCATCACGTCCTTGACCAAAATACCCTCCAGTGTTACCGAGATAACCGCTGCTTCCTCCTCACCAGCTGCACCATAGTATAGGAAGAAAGCTATGAGCAGTAGAAATAGATTGAATGTGAAGAGACCAAGGATTCCCATGATAATTGCAAAACTCTTCCCTACTGCAACCGCTATTCTGGTAGCATCGATATAAGGCATATTCATGGCAAGCATAGCACGGAATATCCT
>MZXQ01000068.1 GCA_002926195.1 Candidatus Methanomarinus sp. HR1
ATGACAGACGTAGGACAAATAGAACGCTTCACACAGAACCGCGTGGTAGAACTGTTCCACAAACAACTTGATTACAAATATCTCGGTAACTGGATCGATCGTGAGAACAACAGCAACATAGAAGAGGATATCTTACGCAAATACCTGTCCAAAAAAGGATACACCCAGACCCTCATCAGTAAAGCCATCAACGAACTTACCCGGACAGCTACCAACCAGAGCAAGAGCCTCTACGATATCAATAAAAATATCTATACACTGCTGCGTTACGGCGTTAATGTAAAAGAAGACGCAGGGAAAAACACCAGCACCGTAAAGCTGATAGACTGGGAAAATCCACCTGAAAATGATTTCGCCATAGCTGAAGAAGTGACGGTAATAGGCGAAAATACTAAACGTCCCGATGTGGTGCTATATGTCAACGGTATTGCCCTGGGTGTATTGGAACTCAAACGCAGCACTGTATCCGTTTTTGAAGGTATCCGCCAGAACCTTGACAATCAGAATCAAACATTTATCCGCCCGTTTTTTGCCACCATTCAATTGATTATGGCAGGCAACGATACCGAAGGTATCCGCTACGGCGTTATAGAGACCCCGGAAAAATATTTAGCCAGGATTGTTGAATTAACTAAAAAGGTAAAGAATCCTGCCAAATCAGCTACCTATCCTACAAGTCTAAATTCCAATGCCAAAAGGGCTTTATATGACAATTTAAGTAAAGATGAAGAACTTACGATTGCTTTGGATGCTGAAATTTATCACATAAAAAAAGACGGGTGGCGAGGTAATATAATAAAGGAACGTGAAGTAAAGTATGCAATAAGAAAGCATGTTGACGATGATACTGAAGTAGACCGTATTTTTGAGTTAGTAAAAAATCAGAGTGAATATTAATATGCATAAAATAACGGTAGGCAATATATCAATAGATGTGGTAAGAAAGGATATTAACAATTTGCATCTTGGAGTATATCCACCCAATGGCAGGGTCCGTATTGCTGCACCGTTAAAGGTAGATGATGAGGCGGTTCGTCTTTTTGCTATCTCGAAAATGGCGTGGATAAATAAACAGCAATTAAAATTCGAAGCTCAAGAACGTCAATCAGAACGTAGATTTGTGTCCGGTGAAAGCCATTATTACAAGGGCAATCGTTATTTATTAAATATAATTTATCACAACGCTGCTCCCAAAGTGGAAATACGCAATAAGACCTATATTGACCTTTATGTCAGAGAAGGCAGCACTTTAGAGCAGCGTGAAAAAGTGCTTATTAAATGGTACCGCAGGAAACTTAAAGATCAAATACCAGCACTGATTGATAAATGGCAAGAGATAATCGGGGTGGAAGTGAACGATTGGGGGATTAAAAAGATGAAAACAAAATGGGGCACATGTACTATTCCGGATCGCCGAATTTGGTTGAATCTTGAATTAGTAAAAAAGCCTCTACATTGTCTTGAATATATTATCGTTCACGAAATGGTACACCTATTAGAGCGCAAGCATAGTGACCGTTTTGTTGTTTATATGGATGAATTTATGCCTCAATGGCATTTTTATAAAGATGAGTTGAACCGATCAATGTTGGGTCATGAAAAATGGAGTTACTGATAAAAAACGTCTGAGTCCGGCCAGAGCCTTTGATGACAATGATGAAGTGTCTGTGTCATTAATAATTACTTTGCCTGAAGTGGGACTCTTAACCAATCACAAATGGAAGGAAATACGTTTATACTTTCCTCTATATTAGAAAAAGGTGAAAATAATGTATTCTGAAAGAATTAATAAACTTCCACCATACCTTTTTGCTGCTATTGATGAAGCAAAAGAAAAAATTATTAAAAAAGGTATTGATGTGATCGACCTGGGTGTAGGTGATCCTGATATGCCCACACCGGACCATATTATTCAAGCTCTTTATAGATCTGCCAAAAACCCGAAACGACATAGATATCCGTCATATATCGGCATGCTTTCATTCAGGGAAGCAGCAGCTAAGTGGTATAAAGATCACTTCGGTATTGACCTGGACCCTGTTACACAGGTGCTGGCATTAATAGGCTCAAAAGAAGGGCTTGCCCATGCTCCGCTGGCTTTTCTAAATTCAGGTGATATTGCACTGGTTCCTGATCCTGCATATCCGGTATATAAAATAGGGACCTTATTTGCTGATGCCAGACCATACAGTATGCCCTTACTGGAAAAAAACGGATTCATACCGGATCTTGAAGCAATACCGAAAGATATTGTCAAACAAGCACGGCTCATGTTTTTGAACTATCCTAATAATCCTACCTCAGCTACTGTGCCTGAAGGATTCTTTAATGAAGTAGTTGAATTTGCCAGGGAGAATGACATCATTGTCATACATGATAATGCATACAGTGAAATGACCTATGATGGTAATATTGCACCCAGTTTCCTGCAAGCAGACGGCGCGATGGATGTGGGTGTTGAGTTCCATTCACTATCTAAAACATATAATATGACCGGGTGGAGGATCGGTTTTGCTGTCGGCAATGCACAGATCATTAGCGGACTGGGTAAGATCAAGACCAATGTTGATTCAGGTGCTTTTGAAGCAATCCAGGAAGCAGGGATCGTGGCCATGCAAGGTCCACAGGACTGTATAAACGAAATGAGGGAAATTTATACCCAAAGAAGGGATGCACTGATGGTGGGTCTTAAAGGACTGGGTATTAAAGTACAGCCGCCGAAAGCCACATTCTACATCTGGGCTCCTGTTCCGAAAGGGTATGATTCCACATCTTTTTCAAAACTGTTACTTGAAGAAGCAGGAATAGTAGCCACACCAGGTATCGGTTTCGGAGATTATGGTGAAGGATATATCAGGTTTGCACTAACCCAATCAGTAGACCGGATCAATGAAGCTGTTAAGAGGATGGAACAATTAACTATTTAATGTGTCACACATAGTATTTAGCATAGAAAAAAATCCGACCAGAGGGAGGATTTTGTTCTTAAAGATTATTTAACGGGATGAGTATAATGGTAGAAACAGATAACTTACTGAAAAGAGTAAATACAGGAATATATGGTTATGATGAAATGCTTAACGGAGGATTTTTCAAACAGACAGTGAATGTAATATCAGGAGAGTCAGGTACTGGTAAAACGGTATTAGGTTCTCAATTTATTTACCAGGCAGCCCAGAACGGCGAAAAGGCTCTATGTATAATGACCACAGAATCTGCCAATTCACTTAAAAAAGAAATGTATTCTTCATTTAAGTGGGATTTCTGGGAACTGGAGCAAAAGGGAATGGTTTCCTTCATTGACATTGCAGACCCTGAACTCAGACTGCAAAAGACCATTGATATGGCCCCTATGGAACTAATAAAGAGTTTTAAAAAGCTAATCACTCACAAGATCGAAGAGTACCAACCTGACAGAATATTTATTGATGCAGTTGAAGCGCTACTGTTAGCAATTGAGTCTCCCTACAAATTAAAAACATTAGTGGATGATCTATTCAGTATACTGAGGATAAGTGATGTAACTACAATGGTTTCTGTTGGTACTACTTTCGAAATTGAGTCTGTAGTGGAATACGGTGCAGATTCCGTAACACGTCTGGGTCGGGTAGTTTCCGGGAATAACCTGCAGCGTTCTATCTATGTCGCCAAACTCCGCGGCTCAGGTACTATTAATGAGATACGTGTGCTTAATATATCTGACAGTGGTATCAGAGTACTTGACCAGTCGCCATATATTACTACAGGATAAATACCTTAGTTTTATATAGCTTTGCTACATGTTACATTTAATAGAACAGCAGTTCATTGTTCAAGGAAACTTATACCATTGGTTTTCTTTTTTTATAGAGGTGTTAACCTGAACGGTCATAAAAGATATGAATCAAACCCTGAAGAAGTAGTAAGAGTAAGAGTGCCTAAAAAACATGAAAGAGAGATACTGGGAATAGTAGAAAGCATGCTCGGTGCTAATAAGATAAGAGTACGTTGTACGGATGGTGTTGTAAGACTTGGTAGAATTCCCGGAAAATTAAAAAAAAGAACCTGGATAAGAGCAGGAGATGTGGTTATACTTGTACCCTGGGATTTCCAGGATGAAAAGGCTGATGTCAAATGGAGATATACCAGACCTCAAGTAGACTGGCTTGAAAAAAGAGGATACCTCAAAGGTTAGTCAATAATGATCGATTTAGATCCGGCTAGTTTTAAAAAAGTAAAGAAGATCGATGAAAGAATTGATGAGTTCAGAAAGAAGATCAAAAACTCCGAAGATCTCAGGGTAAAAGATGAGGTCTTTGATACTGCTACATTAATGGCTTTATATAAACTCTCATCCAAAGGATATCTGGATGCTCTGGGCGGTAATATTAGTACAGGAAAAGAAGCAAATGTATTTTATGCCATAAAAAATGATGATGGTGTGCAGCAGGAATTGGCTATAAAGATATACCGCATTACCAATAGCAACTTTAAAGCCATGCAGGAATACCTGATAGGTGATGTAAGGTTTCGCAATATCAGACATACTAAAAAAGATATTATACTTGCATGGACACTCAAAGAATTCCGGAACTTAAGCAGGGCAAAGAAAGCAGGATTATCTGTTCCGTCTCCTTTTATTACTAAAAGAAATATATTGATAATGGAATTCATGGGAAATGATAATCAACCATTCCGGCAGATGCGTGAATATGATCTTGATAATGAACAAGCCGCTTTTATTTATGATAAAGTAAAGGATTTTATAATACGGCTATACCAGGACGCTCAGTTAGTACATTCGGATCTGAGTGAATACAATATATTATTAGACCCCAATTCTCTAAACCCTGTATTTATTGATATGGGACAATCAGTGACCTATGACCATCTAAATGCAATTGAATTTTTAAAGCGGGATATTACCAATATTGCACGATTCTTTTCCAGATACGGTATTGATATGGATACTGAAAAATTATTGGAAGATACAATCAGGTCAGGACCTGACCAGTAGTAATATGTGCTATTAGTTATATCAAAAGAGGAATTATGATTAAAACCCGTTCCACATTTGTAAAAGTCCCGATGGATAGAGTCGGTGTAATAATCGGACCAGAGGGAAATGTAAAACAGCTTATTGAACAAAAGTCTGCTACTATACTGGATGTAGATAGTAAAACAGGAAGTATAGAGATCAAAGATCCCAAAGACCCTTTGTTGGCAATGCAAACAGTGGATGTAATAAAAGCAATTGGAAGAGGTTTTAATCCTGATAAGGCAATGCGTCTTTTTGATGATGATCTATTAACCCTGGAAATTATGGACCTAAGTCAGATAGCAGATACACCTAAAGAACTAAAACGGTTGAAAGGGCGTATCATAGGCAAGAGTGGAAAATCAAGAGAGATATTTGAAAACATGACCGAAACCCAGATATCTGTCATGGGTAAAACAGTAAGTATACTTGGACATACTGACCGGATATTAGTAGTACGTACTGGTATTGAGATGTTGATCAATGGTTCACCCCATGGCCCTGTTTTTTCTTATCTTGAAAAGAAACGCCGTGAATTACAGCTGCAATGAACAAACACACTGGGCTTCCATCTGTCAAGTATAACGTGATATACTATAAAAAAAATTACTTCATTACATAATCTTCTATTTCAAATTCGATATTTACAGTTGTGCCTTTATTGCTGATAAACTCTATTTTTCCTTCAAGTTGATCTACTGTTAAAATTTTCACTAAAAACAGACCAAGTGTTTCAGATGTTTGAATATCAAATCCTTCCGGTAACCCAATACCGTCATCACTGATCGACAAATGGATCTTACCATTACTTAACCTGCTCATAATCAACTCGATCTTGCCTTCTTTTCTTTCATTAAAAGCATGCTTAATAATATTTGACAACAGTTCATTTATAATCAATCCCACCGGGACTGCTAAAGATATCGGAAACGGATAATCAATAACATGGGCTTTATGTGTAATTTTAGTACTATACGTATCACAATTCATAAGCAATTGGCTAAACAGATTATCTACAAACCGCTTCATATTTATCTGGGATAAATTATTTGTTTCATACAATTGGCTGTGAATAAGAGCCATTGCATTTATTCGGTTTCCGGATTCGGAGAGTATATCAATTGTTTTTTTATCCTTTGTTTTTCGGATCTGCATATTAAGAAGACTTGATACGATCTGAAGATTGTTTTTTACACGGTGATGTATCTCCCGTAATAACACTTCTTTTTCTTTTAAGGATGATTTTATTTGGTCTTCCGAGCGTCTGCGCTGTGTGATATCTTCGGCTGTACAGATCACATATTCAACATTTCCATTATCAGATAGTCGAGGTGTTCTTACAATGGATAATAAGCATGATTCCTGGTTGCTATTCTTAATCCATTCCTCTGTCCGGATGGTTTTTTTTAATTTAAAAACCTCTCTATTCCTTTTTATAAAAACACTGGCTTCCGGTTCATTAAATATAATAAATATATTATTATCTTCCATTTGTTTCTTCTGCATTCCAAAAAAATCTGCATGGGCCTTATTTACCAGACCATAATTTCCCATATCTGTCAAATACCATACCTGGGTTTCAATATTATCAAGTAATAATGTCTGCTCATCAGATAACCTGTGCTCCTGTTGAACTAAAAAGGTCTGTGCAATTATTCTGATTATACCAGGTTCCTTTACCAGTTCACTGCATATCCTGGTAATCTCTTCGATATTATAATTCTCTTTATCTTCCAGAGCTGCAACAGATATTGTATTCGTAACAAGTTCATTTGCTATTTCTATACCAATACTCGGGGCATAGGTGTTTACCAGATCGCTTTTCTTTATTTTCATTGGAATTAATTTTTATCTCAAGATTATGCTCTATTTTGGTAGTAGTAGAATTACGGAAGAATTATTATGAAAACCGCTAAACTGCCCTGACTCCATGTGTATCTCACCATATGTCTCCCAGCCTAATATCGGAACACCAGGTAAGATACTATTAATTAGCTCTATACTTTTGCAGAATTTGTCCTGCAGTATTAACTGCCTGACTGCACAATCAAATACCAGGATTCCGGCATACTCTTCATAACCTGCATTATGAGCAAAACGTCTGGCCATTCTAACTGCTTCTTTAGTGGCATTAATATGACCTGTCGGGCCACTTCCATCCATTATATGAAAAACAGTTCCTTGTGCAATACCGCAGGAGAAGTTAAAAGATCCGTCGTTATTAATACTTACAGGCCATCTTTTCTTATATTCATCTTTCTTATCAGTAGCCAGACCAAGCATGAATTTTGTTAAGAACTGTGCTATTTCTCCCGGATCTGTTAATTGTTCTACATCTATTTTGTTCTTTCGAGCTGATATGGCTGTTTCTTCCTTCCATACTTCCCATGCAGGCCTGTTATTTATTTCATAAAGTATATTACCCTGCGCCCTGGTCACTTTTAATGATTTACTAAGCGGTGTATGACCATGTTTTATACCGGTAAATAACGGCTTTTTCGAGGCAAAAAGACAGATACAAAGTGCATTGGCAGAAATATCATCATTACAGAATACAAACGTTTTTTCCATTTTATAATCATCTCCTGCCATTCCTCCGACAATTTTAAATTCATTACCTAACAGATATGAAGCCAATAGACTGATCTCTTCGCCTACTCCTGATAGACCATCAATATGAAGAATGGCAGTTAAGTAAGGATAGCCTTCCACTTTTGAAGGCAGTTCTGCTACAATATCTCTTATTGCTGTTTCATGATCTTGTTTTATCCCGGAAGCCCAGGTATTGAAGATCTTAATATCATCAGAAGAAAGTAAGCCCACTGCTATACTTCCTGTTTCAACATTTTCCTCATTGAACTCTCCTGCCGAAGAAGCTCCGATCAAAGGAGCGTTATTAGTACCTGCTCTTATAGTATCTACTACTTCTCTATAATTATACTTTTCAGAGGAATAAACAATCGAAAGATCAATCCCGGATTCCCCCATTTTATTTTTTGCCTGCATAAGTGCTTCTTTAGCAGCCGCTGTACTGTCATGTTTAGTACTTAATCCTGTTGATAATTTTGTTCCCATAGTTATTCCCCCTTTTTATTCCAATGGTTTTCACGTATCATATCAAAGTTGGTATATTTTCTTTGACTCCTGTTTCCGGTTGTATTGGTATGGTAAAAGTAAAAGTACTCCCTTTACCCGGTTCACTTTCAATCCACACTTTACCACCATGCAGCCCCACAAACCGTTTTACCAGGGCAAGACCCAATCCGGTTCCTTCGAACTGCCGTGATGTTGATGCATCTACCTGTACGAACGGCTGGAATAGTTTCTTTTGATCCTCTTTTGATATCCCTATACCGGTATCTGTTATTGCAATCTGTACCATATCATTAATGCACTTTGCATCTATTGTGACAGACCCGCCATTTGGTGAGAATTTAATAGCATTGCTCATTAGATTAAAGAGGATCTGTTTGAATTTTCCTCCATCTGCATGTATAGTAATAAGCTTTTCATAAGTAATAACATTTATCATGATATTTTTCTTTGATGCAATAGATATTACCAGAGTCTTTATTTCATTAATTACTGTTGAAACCACAAATTCATCATACACTAATTCCATTTTTCCGGCTTCAACTTTTGATAGATCAAGGATATCATTGATAAGCGTAAGGAGGTGATTACCGCTTGTCAGTACATTGCTAATATATTTCAACTGTTTTTCATTAAGAGGACCGAAAGTCAAATCATGCAGTATCTCTGAAAAACCTATAATTGAATTTAGCGGAGTTCTCAGTTCATGACTCATATTGGCTAAAAATTCGGTTTTTGTTTTATTTGCCGCTGTCAGTTCCTGTGCCCTTATCTTAAGTGTATCACGCTGGTTTATAAGGTCTTTTTGCAGTTGCTGGCGCTTGCTAATATCATAAAACATCTCAATAACCATTATTTTCTCGTCTATGACAACCTTTGCAACTGTTTTTTCTATTGGGATCTCTCCGTAATCCTTCTTAAGAAGTGTAGTTTCAACACAGTCAAAACCCATTTCGTGGTCAAAGATAGGGCAGTCGTTATGTGCTCTGGGACAAACAAATTCATGACAGATCTTACCGATGATCTCTGCTTTTGATCTACCGATCATGTCTGATGCGACACTATTCACTTCCTTGATCATTCTATTGCTATCTATGATGATTGCCCCCATCGGGTTATTATTAAACATAGTGAAGAATTTTTTTTCTGAGTTTTTAAGGGTTTTTTCTATATTTTTACGATCTATGATCTCCTGTTTTAATTCTTCATTACTTTTCATCAGTTCAACGGTACGGTCCTGCACTATAATCTCCAATTCATCACGCGTCTTTTGCAATGCATCCCCTGTTTGTTGTAATTCAGCCGCTTTCATTCCCAGTCTTGTGATAAAATTCACTATCATAAACAATAGACTTGCATTGTTCCGGATCAAATCTTTATCAACCACACGCATATGCTTTGCTTCATTAATCAATTGTACAGGATCTACATTGATATTGGGTGCAATCTCTTCAATACCCTCTAATTGTACAGTAGAGAAATTCTGTGGTATGAATTGACCGGCAAACATAGTTCCTTTGTGTTCATCATTGATGATAATAGGTGCAACAAAGTGACCACCATACGCAAAGCAATAGAAAATCTGCGGCTTTTTTAATTCAAGTGCCTTCTTTCCCATCTCTATGAACGACCGGTTGCAACGCCGTTTTCCTTTTTCTGTTGATTGGATCAATGAACAATAACCAGTTGGATCAGTAAAATGTGTCAGAGGCTCACCTTCAGGTGAAAAGATTACAGAGGAAAGACCCACTGTCCTGGCAAATTTATCCTGAATAGCCTGAAGCTCATCAAGGTCAATTAAATCAGGTAATGATGAATTATTCATGTCCCACTTCTTTACCGATACTCTGTATATAGGTATTTATTAACTGACTCTTCTTTATTTTCATTGAACATTTCTTATTCAGGATATGCCCCATATGGAAAACCATTTCTTGATCTTTGCATGCCTTCAACCATAGTATGGAATATGGAGAAAGGCATACCAAGTCCCAAAAGGTTGCCACCCCATCCACCAACCGCCCTGGCCCCAAGACAGAAGAAAGATCCGTTTAACTTTTGTTCCATAAATGGGTATGCTGTTAGATCGGCACAGACACCTCTAATTCCTATTGTGCTCATTTCAAAGCGGCTGCCTGTTAAAAAATTATATCCCTGGATGGCAAGCAGTGCCTGTTTTGGGTTCACTGCAATTATCACTACATCAGGTATAGCATCAAGTCCTTGCGCTGTGTATGTAACTGCAGCATCCATAATATCCGGCTGTATTGATACCATCCCCTTAATCGCTTTTTGTGCAGTGCCAAGTGACTCATAGCGTCCGGTATCATCATCGCCAAATAGTGCAAACTGCATATTTTCGCTGTGATTGCATGCATAAACAAACCCTTTTGTGAAATCAGCGGGCGAAGCTGTTTTACTCATCATATCAGTATATTTTCGTACGCCTCCCAGAGGTTCGGTGCTGTACTGATCCACGAGACCAAGAGCAATAGCAGCCGCCGGACAGCCTACATTGTCTTTATTGATCACTACTACTTCATTATTTTCATCAGCGATTCTTACAGCTTCACACCATGGAATACCCTGGTATTTGTCAGGATTTTTTGTACCATCAGGAATTTTTTTCCCTTTTGGGATCAATTTTACTCCTACTGGCCTGCATTGTTGTCCCGGTTCATTAAACATATTTACAAATATGTCACTTGTTTCTTTAAAGTTCATTTAATCACTCCACTAAAATTGTACCCTACTTAATTGTCATATATGTTTAAGGTAATATTAAAAGTTATCTAACTGTGGAACTGTCAAATCTATTTGCGTAATTGCGTAATCCGGTAAACTTAAGTTAATCTGAATATGTATCAGGTATCATGAAGATTGCTATCACAGGTAAAGGTGGAGTAGGAAAAACAACAATAGCAGGGACATTAGCCCGTCTTATGGCACAAGACGGGCGTGACCTTCTGACTATAGATGCTGATCCGGATATGAACCTGGCATCAGCACTGGGTATTAATAATCCTCCGCCACCGCTAACAGATTATAAAGAATTCATTGATGAACGGGCTGGAGGTCCGGCAGGTGTGTTCAAATTAAATCCAAAAGTGGATGATGTTGTGCAGCGATTTGGTGTCACCGGTCCGGATGGAGTAAAAATGCTGACTATGGGTACGGTGGACAGAGGTGGGTCAGGATGTATGTGTCCTGCATCCTCCTTCTTAAGAGCTCTGTTACGATATGTGGTGTTTAAGGAATCATCTATAGTGATTATGGATATGGAAGCCGGTATCGAGCATCTGGGCAGAGGTACTACCAGAGGTATTGACCTTATGATCATTGTGGTTGAACCGGGAAAGCGCAGTATCCAGACAGCCGGAAGGATAAAGAAACTTGGTGGTGATCTTGGTATTGAGAAATTTGCAGTGGTAATTAATAAAGTGAGAGATGATGAGGTGGAAACTGTTAAATCAAGCCTGAATAGCCTGGAAATACCAGTGATAGGTACTATACCTTTTGATCTGTCATTAGCGAAAGCTGATCTGTCTGGACAATCTCCGGTAGATACACCAGGTCTGGCACTGGATGCATTAAAAGTGATAAAAACACGTATTTTATCAGACAAATCTTAATGTGGTATTGAAAA
>MZXQ01000067.1 GCA_002926195.1 Candidatus Methanomarinus sp. HR1
CTATAGTTTGGTTCCATAGTTGAATATATATTTTCCAAATTATTATTTATTTTTGGGATATTAAAATCCTCCATAAGATGTATTAAATTGTAAAAATATTCTTTCGTTTTCAACATGATAGCATTAATTTTGTCATTTTTGCTTTTTATTTTCCAATATTCGTCAGGTAGTTTTTTTCTTTTTATACTGTATACCATCAGCTTTTCGAAGATCTACATCTCTACTGTAATTAAAATGACTTACACATAATTGATAAAGTATATTCGGGAAAATATTCGTCATAATATCAGGATATTTCGGATGGCACTCAATGACTATTACATATACTGTTTTTTTTTTAAAACCTTAATTAAAAAAAGATTTAATTATATTACTTTGTTTGTTTTCTTTGATTTCTTTTTTTATATATAAAGTATATAATTTCATACCAACAATTCAAAAATTATTAGTTATCTCAATACTTCATTACTCTGGTGCAATGCGAAAAACATGGCAGTATCAAGTGCTTACCAGATTCAAAGCCGAATTTCCAAAAGATATGGCATTTTCTATGATGGCAATAAACATTTTGTGACAATGGAAGTGCGTGGATTTATTAAAGCATTAATTCAGCATATCCCGGATAGAAATTTTAAGATGATACGGTATTATGGTGCCTACAGCCGTAAAACCAAAAAGAATTATTCCGGATATTTACAGAGAAGTATAACCCAAACAACATTTGACAACTTCATTAAAAATCCAAATAAGTGGGCACCAATTTGCCCAAAATGTGGAAGTAAAATGATATTTGATAGATATGAGAAGGGACCTCCTAAAGAAAATGAAGCATTTGGAAACAAATTACCGGATTGGAATCACGCAATGTTTAGTCATTGCTACAATTAATTTGCCCCCGCAGGGGCTTTCTTGTTTATTCTGGAAATACCATACTTGCTCATATAGTTTGCGAAATAATTAAATATTGATCAGGAAATAATAAAGAGTCTCAAAATCCAATTAGCTTTTTAGTTTTTAAGCCATAAAGCTAATTGGATTATCTTTATAATGATTTATGTAGTGCAAGTAGAAGAACTTTTCATCCCGTTGTAATCAAAGATTATAAACAAAAAAAACAACCATCAAACATTTTAACACTCTTAACAATATACCACCATGAACACAAAACCCATACACTACCTGATCATTACATCCATTCTCCTTGTATTCTCAGAAGCATTGATTCATTTCTCAAGTGTAAAAACCGGCATAATCGCATATATCACAGTCTTGATTTTACTCACTATCCTGTTCACATTGAAAAAAAATATCCCTGAAGAATACACCCGTGTCTTCCAGATAATAACACTAATACCACTATACCGTATCATAACACTATCAATACCTACCGAACTAATTACATATGAAGGATACCTAATATCAACAACCATTGCAATACTTGCTGGTTCACTGGTCCTGGTACACCACCTTAAAATCCCGTTCGCTGATATAGGACTAATCTTAAAAGATCCAAAATTGCAGATACTGTGCATTGTCGCAGGAGGTGTGATCGGATATCTTGAATGGAAGATCATAAACCCGCAGCAACTTGAATTATTAATCCCGGGTGTACTGATTCTCACATTATGTGCATTCACAGATGAGCTGATATTCAGAGGATTGATACAACAGTCGATCGAAAAGGCACAGGGGAGCTCATTTATTGCAATCTTTCTAACATCAATCCTGTATACAACCTTCTTTATCTCATTTCTCTTTTCACTTGAACTGCTGCTGGTTTTCCTGGTCTCTGTCTTCTACGGATATATAGTTTCAAAAAGCAAGAGTATCATCGGTGTAAGTATATCTCATGCCCTGGTAAACATTTGCTGTCTGGTGGTTATTCCTTATTTTTCTTAATAACCACCAGGCAGATATGGCCATATC
>MZXQ01000276.1 GCA_002926195.1 Candidatus Methanomarinus sp. HR1
GGAAAAAATCACTATATCTATCATTCAACCACTTATTGGGATAAAGAGCTCAAGAAACCAAGAAAAACCTCAAAATATCTTGGAAAACTCGATTCCGATAAAGGACTGATCGAATCTGGAGAACGAACCAAAATTCAGCCGTCCAACATCCGAAACATCACAGAATATGGCAACTCGATGCTGCTACATGAGATGATAAGAGACCTCATGCCTCTGTTGAGAAAAGGCTTTCCTGACTGCTGGAAAGAGATTTGCGCTCTTGCCATGGTGCGCGTCACAGGTATTGTACCGATAAAACGGGTAAAAGATGCATGGGAGAAACTCTATGATGTTGATGGGATTAAACCGCATCTGAACACGAAGAATCTCTCCAAAGTACTGCATAAAGTTGGTATAAACCGAGCTGGTCAGAATATCATCTTCAATTATCTTGTGGACCAAAGCAAACAGCTTGTTTATGATCTAAGCTCATTTTTTTCACGCTCTATAAATATCAGTCAGGCTGAGAGGGGGTATAACAAGGATAAGATACAGGTGCCTCAGATCAATCTCGCACTACTTTGCAGCGCCGACTCCGGACTGCCGATGATGATACGATCCCTACCTGGCAGCGTGAAGGACATAAAAACCCTGTATCACTCGATCAATGAACTTGAACTCGATGGAAAAATACTCGTTCTCGATCGAGGTTTCTTCTCTACAGATGTTGTCGAGTTCCTAGACGACAAGAACATCGCTTATGTGCTTCCAACGAGGCGAAATAGCCATTTCTACGATGTGCGCATACATCTCAACGGACATCTCTACTACCACGACCGCCTGATCCGGTGCGGGAAGCGGGAATGCGACGACTTCTTTCTGTACCTGTATGAGGATCAGGACCTCATGCTGGAAGAGCGCAAGACTCTATACAGAAAAATGGATGATGGTAAGATCGATAAGAAAAAACTGAGAGAACGGATGGAGAAAGCGGGGAAAATCTTGATCCTCTCAAATCTGGATGTTGATGGAGCTGAGATTTATGAGATCTACAAGAGACGTGAAACCGTTGAGAAGATGTTTGATACATACAAAACGGTGCTTGAGGCTGATAAAATCTATTTACAGGACGATGAGGGCGTATTTGGGCATGTGTTCATATCGTTTCTATCCCTCTACATTCACTGTAAACTGGAGCAGGTACTTAAGAAGGGTGAGTTGAGTCGTAAGATGACTCCAATTGACCTGCTATTCAAGTATGGTAAGGTCTATCATGTCGATATGGGTGATCGTGACATGATTACAGAGGTTCCAAAGAAGGTTGTGGATCTGGAGGAGCGGCTTGGGTTGGACATATTCCCCAAAGTGATACGGAGTTAA
>MZXQ01000275.1:0-5490 GCA_002926195.1 Candidatus Methanomarinus sp. HR1
AAAAAGTATGGTATTTTGACATTTGTAATCAGTTAATGAATTTTAATCCGTATTAATCTGTGTTTAAGAGTACTCATCGAATTTACTGGTTTTTACAATGCCCCAGTTACCATTCAATTTGAAGTGGATACATTCTTACAAGAGATTGAATCACAACATTTGAAATGTTTATACATTAAATGGCTTATTCCTGTTATTTCATAATTCAATCACAAGAAAATAAAAAGTCTCCTAATTAACTCAGATAAATCCGACTGGAAAAAGGATTTCCTTAAAACAAAATTCTAAAAATGGTTAAGTGTTAACTGTCGCCTCTTGCACTCTTCACCTGGTATTTCTACAGGATACACCCCTGTAAGACATCCAAGACAAAGATCATCCTCAGGTATACCAATAGCTTCTACAAGTCCCTCTATACTTATATATCCCAGACTATCAGCATTAATTAAAGCTTCTACTCCTGCTACTGTCTTATGAGCTGCTACCAGTTCATCCCTGGTAGCCATATCAATCCCGAGATAACAGGGTGAGATAATAGGAGGACTGCCAATTCTCATATGTACTTGCCTGGCACCGGCTTTTCGTACCATATCCACAATACGTCGTGAAGTAGTTCCACGTACAATGCTGTCGTCTATCAGTAAAACACTTCTGTCTACAAGATTTTGAGGAATAGTATTGAGTTTCAATCTAACTGCCACTTCACGCATGTCCTGATCCGGCATAATAAAAGTACGTCCGATATATCTGTTCTTCATCAGACCTTCCATATAATCCACGCCCGATTTCTTACAATACCCAATACCAAAAGTAATCCCGCTATCAGGAATCGGAGATACAATATCGGCATCAACCGGATGTTCATCCACTAACAACTCTCCAATACGACTTCTGATCTGATATACTAACTTCCCGTTCATAATAGCATCGGCCCGCGCAAAATAGATATATTCAAATACACAGTGTGCAGTGTTCTTTGGTCTGCATATCCGATGAGAAGTCATTTCCCCATCCTTAAAGATAATAACCTCTCCGGGGTGTACATCTCTAATCAATACCCCACCAACAGTATCAATCGCAACACTTTCCGAAGCTACTATATATCCACCGTCGAACTTTCCGAAACATAACGGTTTTACTCCCAATGGATCCCTGACCGCTATCAGTGTATCATTAATAAGAATAGTCAGGCTGTATGAACCTACCAGACGTCTTATAATATCATCTATTGCACTAATAATATCATGGTCCAGCAGTTTCTTTACCAGTAAACGGGCTATTACTTCAGTATCAGATGATGTAAGAAATATCTGACCTTCTGCTTCAAACTCTGCCCGAAGATCAAGACTGTTAACCAGGTTGCCATTATGAGCAATTGAAATAGTACCGTCCTGGAAATTCACAGTAAGGGGTTGACAATTCTCAATAATAGATTCGCCTGTTGTAGAGTACCTGACATGTCCTATGCCTACGAAACCCTTCAGGTCCTTGAGTTTATAATTCTTATGAACATCAGTAACCAACCCCATCCCTTTTAATATATGAACCTGACTTCCATCATGCACAGTAATACCTGTAGATTCCTGGCCGCGGTGTTGCAGGGCATATAATGCGTAATATATAGATAGAGGTGCACTAACTGATCGTTTATCAGAATAAATGACACCTACAACCCCGCAGGATTCATACAATAAGGCTCACCCGAATCATTGGTTAATAATATGAATTGATATCAGATTGAAAATTAGTCACCGTTTAATCCGGCTTTTCTCTGCCATTTATAGCTTTTCATGCGTGGTGTTCTTCCAAAACCACATGATACACATACTCTACTATGTTTGTTCAATGAAACTTTTCCACAGCGTCTGCATCTGATATGGCTACGTTTTTGTCTTTTTCCCATTGAGGGAGTTCCTTTTGTCATTATATTTCACCTTAAACGAATAAATTTTATAATTCTATATTACTATTTCTTTATAACATTTTAAACTATGGGGATATATATACTACATTGTCCCCTCTTACTACAACAGATCCAAGTTTTTTTATGTTTTCATCATTTGATTCATTATTCAGCAGCTCTTCAGCATTATCCAACACGAGGTTCATGTGGATATCATAGCCATCCAGTGTTCCCCTGAAACTGCGGTTACCTTTCAATTTAATAATAACCGGTTTGCCTAATGCGTTATTAAGAATATCAAGTGGTCTTTTTCCCATAATTATTTTACTCCTGTAACATAACAGCGAAAGCTTAAATGTTAATCATTGAATAATGGTTCAAAGTAGTAAATAGGCATACTTATAATTATCGAATCAGAAAGGACAAAAAAAGAAATGAAAGATCTAAATATCAAATCCAGGCACCTGTTGAGAAAGAGTCAGTCTAAACTAATTATCAAAGAAATAAAGAAATTTTTTGATGATGCTGATATTGTTTTTAAAAAAGCCCGTTTTGAACTTGTCAGTGCAGATACATATGAACTGTTGTTTGTCGATGGGAATTTCTTATTTATATTAATAGACGGGAAGCCTTTTTTTTCAGTAAAGGGAGCATTGAAATTACAGCCAAAAAATAAACTTATTACAGTGGACACCGGTGCTGTGCCTTTTATTATTAAAGGTGCTGATATTATGCGGCCAGGTATTATATCTGCAGATTCCGGGATACGCGAAGAAGATAAGGTAGTTATAATTGAGGAAAAACATAGCAAGCCTATAGCTGTTGGTTATGCATTAATGGACGGCGATCAGATGATCGGTGATAGTGGAAAAGCCGTTAAGATAGTGCACAGAGTAGGTGACAGACTCTGGAACCTTAATATATAACAAAGCATATTTATAGGACCACACTTGATAAAACATCAAAATATATATGTAGTGACACTTCTATACAATATATGTGTTATTTGGATTGAATTATTATTATTATTTATTAAGGTGATTAAATGGCAACACTCAAGAAGTTGTTTGGGGGCGCATCAACGCCCAAGTCAGATGTTGAAGATTATATGCATCTTGACCTCAGCGAATATGAAGAAGTACCAGAAGTCGAGCCAGCTGAGATGTATATCCGCATCGCAGAACTGAATAATTTGAATGAGATATCAAATTTAAAAAAAGAGATATATGATGGAAATATATTATTGATTGATATATCATTGATCAAACAGGATAAATTCAATCTGGACCGGGCTATCAAGGAACTTAAACAGGTCGTACAAGATGTACATGGTGATATTGCCGGCATAGGAGAAGAACAGGTAATTGTAGCCCCAATGGGAGTAAGGATCGATCGTTCTAAAATTGATGGGAAATAAATGATCAGTAACTGCTCGCTATCGCTCGCAGTTAATTGAGCTCGATATTTAAAAAAAGTATAAAGTCTAATAAAAAAGTAGATAATCATTGTGTCTATCTCTATCGGACTGGCAGGAAAACCGAATTCAGGTAAGAGTACATTCTTCAAAGCAGCTACGCTTGCTAATGTTGAGATCGCAGATCATCCATTTACTACCATAGATGCAAATCATGGGGTCACTTATGTCAGGGTCAAGTGCCCATGTGAAAGTATAGGCACTCCATGTGGTCAGTGCCAGAACGGTGCCAGATATGTACCTGTAGAGATCATAGATGTGGCCGGACTTGTTCCGGACGCCCATAAAGGCAGGGGTTTGGGTAATGCTTTTCTTGATAACCTGAGCAGGGTCAATGCCATAATTCATGTAATTGATGCATCAGGTGGCACAGATATTGAAGGAAATACTGTTGGGATCGCACAACATGATCCGGTTGAAGATATTGAATTCCTGGAGCATGAGATCGCTATGTGGATGTTTGGTATCTTAAAACGTAACTGGAACCGACTCTCCCGCAGGATACAGGCAGAAGGATTAAAGGTTGAACGTATCATATCAGAGCAACTCCAGGGAGTAGGTGTCACTGATCATCAGGCCAAGACCGCACTGATGCAAACTGGTTTGCTGGATAGCAATCCTGCCATCTGGACCGATGAAGAAATGATAGTACTTTGTGAAGCCTTACGACGTGAGAGCAAACCCCTGATCATTGCAGCTAACAAGATGGACATTGCACCACCGGAATTGATGGAACGTCTCATCTCTGTAGACAGGATAGTAGTACCTATCAGTGCTGCTGCTGAGCTGGCATTGCGAATGGCAGCTAAAAGCGGTGTTATTGATTACAGGGCAGGAGATAAAGAGTTTACGATCACAGGCGAACTTAATGATGCCCAGGAAGCTGCATTAGGTAAGATCCGGGATCTACTGAATGAAAAAGGCAATACTGGCATACAAAAATGCATCAATACTGCAGTATTGGAACTGCTTAACCAGATAGTAGCTTATCCGGTAGAAGATGAGAACAAGCTTACTGATAAGAATGGCAAGAAGCTGCCAGATGCTTTTTTAATGAAGTGCGGTTCAACACCTCATGATCTGGCATATATGGTCCACACTGATATAGGTGAAGGGTTCTTATATGCAATAAATGCTAAGACTAAGATGCGTATGGGAGAAAAACACGAACTTGAAGACGGAGATGTGGTAAAGATCACATCTACTAAGTAACATATAACATACTCTCTATTATGAATGCGGGATCTAATTAGTGCCTCTGCAGTATCCACTTCAAATCCAATGGTAATTACTACCTCTTTAAGGATCATGATAATTTACTAGTGTCGTGTCAACTTCAAAGTGTTAGATAATGAAGGGCATAGGGCACAAATGTCAAAATACCATACTTTATGAAGTGATACCCCCTACCACAAAGATCACATAATCGGTTTGCCCGTTTTTTGTACCTTTTTTACTTCTTCCTGACTTTGCGTTTTCATTACGAAAGTACCATGACACGGTTTTGTATATGGAAAGGTAATACTATCCCCGCTTATTCCTACGTATATAGGTGGTACGCCAATAATAAACACATTGAACATGCGAAATCCTGGCGGGATAATATATACTTCACTATAACTAGAACGTATAAATGCTGAACATTCTTTAAAGGTTACCTTAGACAGCAAAATTTCATATGTTATCTCTTCAATGCAGCCCAATGTTCTATCTCCTTTGTGATTTTTGCTTTTAATGGTCCGGGATTGTGTATTGCTCTGGCCCATATATTATTTAATTGCAGATCTGTACATTGTTGCGCCAGGGTCTTAGCCTCCGGTCCGAATATAATGCCCATAGCTTGCCTACTTATTAGTGCATTGATAGTTGCAAGATAGGAAATACCTGCATCATTATGGATGAATACATAACAGATATCAGGATCCATTCTTTTTTCTGCAAGGTCTGCAATAGCAGTATCCAGGTCCAGCATATCCTTTACATAGTATCCCTTCGGGTCTGCAGTTCGGACAAGTCCCAGAGCAGCATTATTACCTGCAATTAATGTATTAATACCATCTGTGACAAGTAAGTCCAGGGTAAATAATGCCAGACTTGTTTGCATTGCAACTTC
>MZXQ01000275.1:5530-5778 GCA_002926195.1 Candidatus Methanomarinus sp. HR1
GACATCATTTTTTTCATATCTGACTCATCCAATTGTCCACCCTGGAGTTTCATACGCAGACCCAAAACACATTTTCCATCCCGGCTCCCGCCTAATGGATTCTTTGGAGTTCCCAGTGAATTCATACATCTGGCCATTACTGCTGCACCACGTGCAAGTCCGTCATCGACGAAAGCTACATGTTTTTGGGGTGAATCAAATAAGTTGAGTTTTTCTATCTGTGATAATATCAATCTGGGTTTACATCC
>MZXQ01000275.1:5813-8768 GCA_002926195.1 Candidatus Methanomarinus sp. HR1
GCAAATAATGTCTTAAGCCCATGCTTCTCATATATCTCGTTACCTATTAACGAAAGTTGTTTTAGGTCAGAACCATTTTTGCCCACATCACAGCCTATTAGCGTAACACCAATTTCCTTTGCTGATCCCGGATTTACAGGTACGCTGCCGTATCTGTTTATGTTATCAGGAACGACTTCAATGGATATCAGTTCATGTATCTTCGATGTATACTCTTTTATTATTTTTGAGTGTCTTGTCCAGGTAAGCATCCCTATAGATTTATTATCAAATAGATCAAGAGCAGTACCCAGTTTCTCATCAACCAGGTGTGTACCCTGGATAATAGCATCGGGAATAGCACCGGCATATCCTGCAAAATTGCCTATGGTACTGGCATATGGAATTTTATCATTCGTGATACGACCATCAAGAGTTGTACCAAAATCAATTGAAAGGCAAGGGTTCCTAAAATCAATACCTGCCCATTTTGCACCTTCTTTTATACCGGCTGTTGCCAGTTCACCTTCCATCTCATTGGCGACTATCTCAAGACCCGAAGCACCGATAGGGGGAAGTACACCACCAACAGCTCCATTAAAAACGATCTTTTCTATCAGACTGAATTTTCTAAAGCGCGTCGTGACATTATCAATAGACATAGCAGGTATCATCTTAACAGGGGGAACTCCGGCCATCATACAACCATCTGCCAGGGCTTTTACAAAATGTCCTACTTCATCCGACGAATCAAAACCTGCGACTACACCGGTTGAGCGAACAACAAAATGAAGGTCTTCTTTAACATCCAGGTTAGCACAATTGACAGATTCAAAAAGAGTTTTACTTACCAGTTCCGATACCGACTTGCGGGTTAAAGGAACTCCTGTAAGCGTGCGTCCGAAGATCTCTTCATCAGGTTTAGGACTTCGTACATCCCTGGTCATTTTAATAGTCTTGTTGATAAGGCTTGTCTTACCATCCTCAAGATTGGTAGCTGTGAGGATACATTTAGTAGTAGTATTGCCTACTTCTACTGAAGCCACGATATAATACGGTTTGAGTTTCAAATCTAAAAGCCTTACATACGGACTTTCGGAAAATTTAGGTTTGGGTCCGAGATACTGGTTTACAATTGAACTAAATGGATTGGCCATGAGAGATAATCTCTATATATTGATGATATTAACAGTTGATATTCACGAAATCATATAATCAATCTACTATTAAAAACCTACCAATAAATCGTATAATTATCCAAAAACACTATTAATGTATAAATTGTTATTAAGTAACAAAAATGAACTCAGACACTAACTTCACCATAGATCTTCAAGAGATATGTATCTTTATCCCTACATTAAATGAATGCAATACCATAGCAGGACTTATCGATGACTTTCATTCCTTAGGTTTTTCTAATATACTTGTTGTTGACGGGCACAGTAAGGATGGTACGGCCAGTATTGCTAAAGAGAAAGGTGCTACTGTTATAATGCAAACCGGTAAGGGAAAAGGACAGGCAATAATACAGGCCTTTGAGATTATTGAGCAAGAATATATTATTATGATCGATGGCGATGGTACGTATTTAGCTAATGATGTTCACCTCTTGATCGAGGCAATGGAAAGCGGGGCAGGACATGTTATCGGAGACCGCCTTGCAAACCCTGCCAAAGGTGCACTTACTCCATTGAACTTCATTGGAAATAAGATACTGAATAAACTTTTCGGGTTTGCCTATGGAGAGTGGCTTACTGATATCCTTTCAGGATATAGAGGGTTTACCAGGGACACCATATCCCAGTTAGTATTAACTCAGGAAGGCTTTGAAATAGAAACCGAGATCACTGCAGAATGTGTCAAGAATGAAATTGATATTAAAATAGTCCCGATCACTTACCTGCCCAGAGCCAAAGGAGCTATTACCAAATTAAATCCAATGGCAGATGGGTTTAAAATAGGAAGGATAATAATTAAAATGGCAAGAAATAATAACCCTTTATTCTATTTTAGCCTGATGGGCGGGATGACTGTCCTGATAGGAATCATTATCGGAATTTATGTAGTAAATGAGTGGCTAAAAGGTATAACACACAATTTACTGGCAATGTTAACAACTCTTATAATTATTTCAGGAATACAAATGTTCGTTTTTGCTATCATGGGAGATCTGATCGTTTCTCTTCATAGAGAGACTATGAGATATGTAAAAAAATTGAAATAATCTATTAAGTTTCACTATATCTGGATAGGAGTTAGTGTTGCACACATAAGTCCTGCTATGAATGTAAGAATTCCAAGTATCATCCTGCTCCGACTAATGCTTTCAGAGTCTTCCAGAGGTTCCGGATGACCCGAGGATGCAAACAGTGCTATCAGAATTCCCCAGAACAGCCACATTGTACCATTCTGCTGAAGTATGAAAAAAATATACATTGATATTGATAGCAGGATTAAAGGCATGATCGCAGATACGTAGGCTGACCTGGGACCCAGTATGGCCCGCATCATATGTCCTCCGTCAAGCTGACCGGCAGGTATGAGATTTAGTGTGGTTACAAGCATACCTACCCAACCGGCAAAAACGACAGGATGTATGACCATTTCAGGGTCATATCCTCCGACAAAGTCGGCAATGATAGTAAAAAGTATAGGAAGTGATAGCTGGATTGTAAACAGGCTATCCTGGGGCACAGGTATTGGCGGTAAGGATAGACCGATGATAATTACTAACACTGATGCGACCAGGCCAACAATAGGCCCTGCTACTGCTACATCGAATAGAGTAGTACGGCTGGGAATAGGTCCCCTATGTTTTATCACTGCACCCATAGTACCGATAAGATGTGGAAAAGGAATAAAATAAGGCAGTGATGTCTTCATACCATGCATTTTTGCAACAATATAATGTCCCATTTCATGTGAGCCCAGTACAAACATTATTGCAAGAGTATAAGGTAAACCTTTAAATAT
>MZXQ01000275.1:8781-12050 GCA_002926195.1 Candidatus Methanomarinus sp. HR1
CTATTAGTAGTACTACATTTATCCAGACGCGTTCGCGCTGCGGGACGGTCGGACTTACTATTAAGATAAACTCGCCAAGTTCATATCCAGACTTTATTGTATATCCAACTTGAGAAAGAGGTACCCACAGACGTCTGATAACATCATTTGGGTCTATATCACAAACGCCAAAAAGATAATATGTCTCTTTTTCTATTGAATATTCGTAGATCTTAAACTCAGGGACCTTTGATGTTACAAATTCAATCACATCAAAATTAATGTCAGGATCATTGTTCTGATTACCATTAATGGTGTCATTGGATTGGTTCATAATATCTCAACAATTCCAGTTGTCCCGTTAACCCGAACCCTATCACCGGTATTAATATTCTTGAAAACATCGGGTTTTGTGCTGTCTACTAAAGGTATGTCTGAAATAATAGCTCCTACTGCTACAATAGGTTCAGTTGACCTGTTAATTATAGCAACTGGGGCTGTTGTGTTTTTTTTTAATTGATACATCACATATGATCCTACCGTAGAACCAATTCCAAAAGGAAATATTAGTACTCTGTCTGTTATGCATTCTCCTTCAAGTTCATGACCTGATTCAATGATCATTCCATTGAAAGGGTCAATACTACCTAAAAATGAAATGGGTTGTGTACTTATAAGTGCTCTACCTTCTCCTGATCCATGGGAGATGGGGCGGCCTTTTAAGACTTTAATCAACATCTCCTCCCTTCAAACAGTCATGCATATGTGCAAGCTGGGTCCTGACACCACATAGGTTGGGTATGTATTTCAATGCCTTTCCCGAATCAGTTAGTGTACAATTGAACCGCTCAGTCGCTGGTGATACTACCATACAGGTATCTGTAAAAACTTTTACTCCGTTGGCCTCTATATTGCGTATCACATCCGGATTTGATCTTTTTATTGCTCGTGAAGTACATACCCAGACCTCTTTATTAAGGGTTTTACCATCAAGCAAGCGTGAAAGACGTTCCAGTTCTTCTATGGAATAATGGGGACATCCTAATGCTACAAGATCTGGTCCGTTCTCACATACCTGTTTGAAGATATCATCGATCTCACTGCGCTCGATAATAAGAGTATTATCCGGAGATTCGTATTGATCAGCCTCAGGAGTGACTCCGTGAATATGATACAGTGCCACGGCCCCGGATGCAGCCATTGCAGCTCCAAGGGCCTTAAGGTTTGTTTTTGACGGTTGTGATATGAGTTTGAATATTGGAACATCAGACCCTATACTGGCACCTGCCAGATATCCTAAAGCTCCGTAATCAGCTCCCTTAAGCTTACATTCAACCTGTACTGTAATTACTGGTACTCTATTTTCATCCAGGTGGTAGCCGTAGTTTGCGGTCTTGCCGATCAGTGCTGCGGCCAGTGCGGAAGGTCCACCTTCTCTGTTAGTCCTGGCTCCTATTACCGAGTTTGCATAGGATACTGCTGAACTCTCACTCCATGCCAGATGATCACCAAATGATGCCAGTGTCTTATCAATATGATATGGAGTACAGGTGCATTCACATCGTATACCAAGGCGCCGGTAGGCTTTTATGATCTCGAGCTGTTTGGCTGCAAAAGATGCGTCTATTCCCATCTCCTGCCAGCGCTCAAGGTCCATACCTGCCGGGTTCAATATGGATGGTACAACCACTTCTCCATCAAGATCCGATATCCATTCCAGTCCGGCATCACCTATGGTCTTGTAACTCACACCGGCGATCTGTGTACTTGTAACAGGCACCAGTGAATCGGCTCCGTAGATCTCACCAAGTGCAGTTATTATTTCCATGGCCTTTTGTAAAGTAGGCCCCTGCTCTCCTTCCAGTACGGATTCTTCCTCCTGAGTTAAATACAACTAATTCTCCTCCATTCCCGGCCTCATAAATTTCCATTCCTGACCAGGGGTCTTAGTAGCATCAAGCCCCATTTTTGCACTTTTTCCATCAGGAGAACACATTGGGTCAAGACTGCTACCTCTTACATTAGAGTGGATAACCAGATCCTTATCAGCCCGAAACCTGGTGGCTAAAGCATATTCCACATCTGATATATCAAATATATTAATATCATCATCTACCACTACTACATGTTTTAGGCTTTTGTGAGCTGCAAAAGCTGCATCTATTGCCTTACGTCCGTCATCATGTGCAGTCCTGGCAATACTTACAATAGCATGTAGATATGAGCATCCGCCTTCGCTTAGCACTACATTGCGTACATCACATACTTTCCCCACTTCTTTTAAGATCAGTGGTTCATAGGGTACGCCCATAAGCATCTTATGTTCGCCTCCGGCAGGCATAATAGCATGATAGATAGGGTTGGTGCGGTGCATGATTTTTGTGATCTTTATAAGTGGTTGCTGCCTGATGATATCAATGGTATTGGTGATATCGACAAAAGGTCCTTCATCTACTGCAATAACAGGATCGATATATCCTTCCAACACCCATTCTGCATGAGGTATCCTGATACCATTCCCAAGCCTGAACAGCTCAACAGGTCTGCCAAGCAATGCACTGGCATACTGGAATTCTTTGCCTTTGGGAACTCTTGTAGTAGTTGCTAATAATACTACCGGATCTATGCCAATGACCACTGCAATTGGCAGAGGTTCACCTGCTAATGAGGCTGCCTTTTGCAGGTTATATGTATGTCTGTTCTCAACAAGACGGCCTACTAAAGTATCTTTACCTGTTACCATCAGTCTATGGACTGATGCATTACTTACGCCGTTATATTGGGATATTACCACTCCGGCTGTGATATATGGTCCGCCGTCTTTTGGAAAAAAAGTTGGTATTGGGATCTTACTTAAGTCCACTTCCGGTTCGATGATCTCTAATGAGGGTGTTGAATCGACCAGTACTGTTTCACCTTCAGGTTCGATACCTGATAGGTAATGTACCATTTGCTTTGGTGTGGTGCCCAGTGCTGCTGCCATTAACTGGCGGCTGGCAATTATGTTCATTATTATTTTATGTCCTGCCACATTATTGAAAAGAATGGGATCGTTGTGTTTTATTGCTGTTTTTGAAACTTCTAAATAAGGGGAATGACTTTTGTTGATCTCTTGTAATAATCTGTCGGATTGCAGTTGTTCGATGAAATTTCTAAAACTCATGGTAATTCGATCAATTTATATGATGGTTATAGTTAATAATTGTTTTAGTATATCAAGTTTAACTTGATATATCGAAAATGCTCACTTCGTTCACATTTTCTAATCTTCGGCTCTCCTGAGAGCCTCA
>MZXQ01000275.1:12108-14219 GCA_002926195.1 Candidatus Methanomarinus sp. HR1
CCTCAATCGAATCATATATACACTATGCCTTACAACAAGATGTTCACCTCATAAGGAGTTAACCTAATGCTTATAGCAGGAGTAGATGAAGCTGGAAAAGGACCGGTCATAGGATCAATGATGATTGCCGGAGTGGCAATAGATAAAGACCGTATGCCTGAATTGACAAGGCTTGGAATAAAAGATTCTAAGTTACTAACACCCATGAGAAGAAATTACCTTGCTGTAAAAATAAAAGAAGTTGCAAAATCTTTTTATGTTCTTGAAGTCAGTGCCAGGCAGATAGACGAATTCAGAAAGATCATGACCATGAACCAGTTGATGGTAATATGTCATGCAAAAGTGCTAATAGAGTTAAAACCGGATAAAGCCTATCTTGATGCTGCAGATGTAAAAGAAGAACGGTTCGGCCGTGAAGTGAAAAAAAAATACGGATCTTCTATTGAGATCATAGCAAAGCATAAGGCAGATACTAAATACCCTCTGGTTGCTGCTGCATCCATACTTGCTAAGACCAGCAGAGACAGGTCAGTCCGGGAACTTGAAAAGGATATAGGGGTAGTTTTAGGCAGCGGTTATCCATCAGATCCAAAAACTAAAAAATTCTTGTCCAAATGGTTTAAAGAGCATAACAGCTTTCCTGATAGTGTGCGTCATTCATGGAAGACAGTAGAGAATATAAGATCGCAAGTCATATAANNATAAAAAATAATAAATACTGTTAAAATAATCTGATTGAAATATATGTTAGATAACGATTACAATAAAAAATTAATAGATATCCCCCGCATACTTATAGCAGGAGACCGTTCATCGAGCGGCAAAACAACTATTTCTACAGGTCTGATGTCAGTTCTGCACCACCAGGGACTGCGAGTCCAGCCCTTTAAGGTAGGACTGGATTATATAGACCCCAGCTATCATACTGAAGCTACGGGCCGTCCCAGTCGCAATCTGGACGGATATCTAATGGATAGAGATTCAGTACTGGAAGTATTCAACCACGGTATCAATTATAATGGCGGAGCAGACATTGCCATTATTGAAGGAGTTAGAGGACTGTATGAAGGCCTTGAGGCTTTAAGTGATACAGGTAGTACTGCTCAGATAGCAAAGATGCTTGACTGTCCTGTTATTCTGGTCATTAATGCACGCAGTATTACCCGCAGTACAGCTGCACTGGTTATGGGATATTGTTCCTTTGATCCTGAGGTCAATATCACAGGTGTGATCCTGAATAATATCGGAGGGGCCAGACATGCACAAAAAGCACTTGATGCTATAAAGGCATATACTGATATACCGGTTATTGGTGAGATACTGCGTGATGATTCAATGAAGATCAGTATGCGTCATCTGGGACTTATCCCTGCAATGGAAGGACGCCGTATGCAAGCAGATTTCGATCAGCGTATAACAGTGATCAAAGATATTATTAAAACAAGTGTGGATATCGATTCATTGATTGAAATATCAAATAAAGCACCACCACTGGAAATAAAAGACCCGCAGATTTTTGTCCCTGCAATAGAAAGAGGCGCCCCTGTTATTGGGATAGCAATGGATGAAGCATTCAATTTCTATTACCGTGATAATCTGGACCTGCTTGAGATTGCCGGAGCCAAACTGGTCTATTTTAGTCCTGTTAATGACACCCACCCACCTGTTATGGATGGAATGTATATAGGGGGCGGATATCCCGAGCTTTTTTCACAGGAGCTATCTGACAATGAGGGTATGCGTAATGATATCAAAGAGCTGTCACTCGCAGGTTTACCTATATATGCCGAATGCGGCGGGCTGATGTATCTTACCAATGAGCTTATCACAGGTGAAATGAGTTCGTCCTCATATCGATCAGCAGACATACCTCCCGGTGAATATTCAATGGTGGGGGCTCTTCCGGGAAGGACACTTATGGGACAGACTCGTATAGTAAGCTACAGCAAAGGCGGATTTATTGAAAATACTCCAATCGGGCAGGATGGAGATACGTTCATTGGTCACGAGTTCCACCATTCGGAGATCATTGATCTTCCTGATAATTCCAGGTTCGGGATTAAACTTTCAAGAGGAAACGGTATTAAAGATGGTTATGACGGATTAATGTC